>NCKC01000012.1 GCA_002282715.1 Halothiobacillus sp. 15-55-196
CGTTTGGATCAGCGCCCGCTCTTCAATACTCAACTGTTTGTAGATTTTTCCCATGCAACATTATCCCAAAAAATGTTGCACTTGGGTTTTGAGCGCGCCGTGTCTTTCCAAGTTCGATGGTCAGTCGATCCGCCAGCCAAATCGCAAAAGAGTTCTGTTCACTTCGCTCTGCCCGTGTTCCGGGTTTCAGTGAAAGAGGGTGCTGAGAGAATAGTTCCTCTAAATTTGTATTGTTTTGCGTCAATCGGATGCTGGGTAAACCGTGGTCTATTTCTGTGCTTGCCAGCTGCAATAGGCCGAGCATGACTTCCAAGTCACGGCCAGCATTGCTGTCCTGTGCCCAGTTTTTCAATTGCACGCGTGCTTTTGTTTTTGTTCGTATCAGGTCACGCGTTTGTTGTAGCCAGACACGCAATCGACGTATTTCGACACGGAAATTATGCAAGGCTTCGCTGTCTTTTTGTTGTCCACCGTTTGGGTTTACGGCCTGACTCAGCCATATCCGACGGGCCTTTAGCATGTTTTTTCTAATATCTCGGACGATAACCCCTGCGACTTGGTCTGCTGGTTTGTGCAGTTGCTTGATGTGAAGAATTCGTTGCGACATGGCGTAAACGGCTCCGAATGACGGGGGCAGAAGATCCCATCAGGATTATCCTGACACCATGATATGAAGCATTTGCTAAGATTAGGGATTAATCTTTTGTGCGGACGTGAATCGGCGGATCAATCACCCGATGGAACGGCGCAGACGACGTTCACACCTGCTATGGATACGCCATGATCGGAACCACACTGCCATTGCCCCTCATGCTGATGGTCGAAAAAACCATAAATCAGCGACTTGCGCAAGATACCTCCTCTTTGAAGCGTCTGCAAAAACTCAATGGACTGGTTTTCGAAGTGGTTTTGCGCAATCCTGCCCTGAATTTCTTCATTACTTCGACGCCCGAGGGTATTTTGCTGCTCCGTCATCATGAAGCGTATGCCGACGCCCGCATTCTGGCGAGTAGTTTTGGGCTCTTACGCGCCACTCGTACCGAGCACAAAATGGATGCCCTGTTCAACGGCGACATCCAGATCGAAGGAAATCAGCAAGCCGCGGAATCACTTTTGCGTATTTTGGGCGCAATCGATTCCGACCCGTTTGCGCGTCTGTCCGACAAAATTGGTGTGGCGCCGGCAGGACTCATAGAGCGCAAGGTCGAGCGGTTCCGTGATCAGGTAAAAATCTGGCGGCAAACCCGACAACTGGAAGCTGCTGACTTCTTGGTTTTTGAGCGTGCCTTGTTGGTCGAGCCTGATTCTCTGCGTGGACAGCTTGATGATATTGATTCTGTCCGGGATCGAGTCGATCGACTTGCTGCGCGAATAGAGCGGCTGGCGGTGCATTTTGCAAACGACCGGGGTGCTTCATGAAGCTTACGGTCATCTGGCGTCTGATCGTCATTCAATATGTGTTTTATCGTCACGGTCTGGATGAGCTGGTTCTAACCCTGCCATTCCTTCGACCCGTTCGGTTTGTCAAGTACCTGTCACCTTGGTATTGGCTTTCCAATAATCGTCAACGTTCCCGCGGCCAGCGACTGGTTGAATCGCTGGAAGACCTCGGACCGATTTTCGTCAAATTCGGTCAGATGCTGTCCACGCGTAAAGATCTGCTGCCCATGGACTATGCCGATGCACTCTCGGCATTGCAGGATCGCGTTCGTCCCTTTCCGGCGGAGCAGGCGAGAAAACGGATTGAGCGCGCTCTGGGTTTCCCGATTGAGTCTGTGTTTTCGTTTTTTGAAGCCGAACCGATGGCTTCTGCCTCCATTGCTCAGGTGCACGCAGCTACCTTGAAAAACGGGGACGAGGTTGTCGTCAAGATCGTGCGGCCCGGTATCGAACCACGGATACGGCAGGATCTTGAAATCCTCTACACCATTGCCCGCTTGGCTGAGAAGTATTGGTCGGAAGGGCCGAGGTTGCACCCTGTGGATGTGGTGGCAGAATTCGACAAGACCCTGATGGACGAGTTGGACTTGATGCGCGAAGCCGCCAATGCGGCCGAGTTAAGGCGTCATTTCGAGCATTCACCGTTACTTTATGTGCCGGAAATCTACTGGGACCTTTGCCGCACCGATGTCTTGGTACAAGAGCGAATATTCGGTATACCCATCGCCCAAACCGATCGGCTCAAAGCAGCGGGTGTCGATATGAAAATCCTCGCCGAGCGTGGCGTAGAAGTGTTTTTCACCCAGGTATTCGACAACAACTTCTTCCATGCCGATATGCATCCCGGCAATATCTTTGTCGATGTAAGTAACCCGGCACTACCCAAGTACATGGCGATTGACTTCGGCATTGTGGGCAGCCTGATGCCGGAAGATCAACGTTACATTGCCGAAAATTTTCATGCGTTTTTCAACCGTGATTATCGGCGGGTAGCGGAATTGCATGTCGAATCGGGCTGGGTGCCTTCCTCGACGCGCGTCGAAGAATTCGAATCAGCTATTCGCACCGTGTGCGAACCAATTTTCCAGAAGCCCTTGAAAGAGATTTCCTTCGGCCACTTTCTGTTTCGGTTGTTTCAGGTGGCGCGACGGTTTGAAATGGAAGTTCAGCCTCAACTTACCTTGCTCCAGAAAACGCTGCTTGCCATCGAAGGCCTGGGTCGCAATCTTTACCCAGATCTTGACCTCTGGGTAACCGCCAAGCCATTCATTGAACGCTGGATGCGCGAACGCATCGGCCCAAAGGCGTTTTTGAAGCGACTCAAAAACGAGCTACCGTTCATGTTGGACAACCTGGCCGAGTTGCCGCGCATTCACCTGACGGCGCTCAAGCAAACGGAAAAGCAAACCGAACTGCTTATTCGGCAGGAGAAAAGCATCAAGTCTTTACGTGAAGAGATGATGGTTCAGCAACAAAAACAGCGCTATACCTTAATCGGTAGTGTGCTTCTGCTGGGATTCTTGTTGACGCAAAGCCATGTGTTCTACGAGCCGCACAGCTGGTTTTGGCTGCCGGCGCTCGCTTGGGTCGATTTGATTCTTGGCCTGCTTTTTATCTATTTCGGTCTGAAAAGAAAACCTGTTTAAGCCGATGGAACCCACGACGCGTACCCCTTGGCATTTTTGCATCGCGCCGATGCTCGATTGGACAGATCGTCACTACCGGTATCTTGCACGGTTGATGACGCTTCACGCGCGGTTATATACCGAGATGGTGACAACGGGCGCTTTATTGCATGGTGATGTATCACGTCATCTGCACTTCAATCCGACAGAGCACCCGGTTGCGTTGCAATTGGGCGGTAGCGATCCGTCAGACCTGTCTAAAGCGGCTGTCCTGGGTGCCGAGTGGGGGTATGACGAGATCAACCTGAATGTCGGCTGCCCCAGCGACCGGGTACAAAACGGTTCGTTCGGCGCTTGCTTGATGGCCACACCCGAGGTCGTTGCGGCGGGTGTGCGCGCCATGCAGGCATCGGTCGATGTGCCTGTAACGGTAAAAACTCGGGTGGGAATCGATCGTAGCGATACCTTTGATGCCTTTGCACGGTTTATCGACATCGTTGCGGGGCAGGGTGGTTGCGCGGTCTTCATCATTCATGCGCGCAAGGCTTGGCTCGATGGGCTTTCTCCTAAAGAAAACCGGGAAATCCCGCCGCTGCGCCGGGATTTTGTCTATCGCATACAGGATTCATTTCCCGAGTTGACCTTCGTTTTGAACGGCAAACTCGAAACGCTTCCTGAAATGCAAACAGAGCTGGCGCAGGTGCCTGGTGGCATCATGATCGGACGTGCCGCTTATCAACATATCGACTGGCTGCGGTTTGTCGATCAGATGTTGTTTGATCACAGTGCGCCCATTCCCACCCGTTCCGCCGTGGTACAGGAATACAGGGCGTATATGCTGCAAGCGTTTGAATCGGGTACGCCAATGCCACCCTTGCTCAAACCATTACTGACCTTGTTCAATGGCTTGCCGGGCGCGCGTGCGTTTCGTCGGCATTTATCCGAACAGGGGCCGAAGCGCAAAACCGATATTCATGTGCTTGATGAAGCCTTGGCTCTTATTCCCGATCCGGATACCGCTGTCAGCGCAGAGCTTGAATGGCGCTGCTCCAGTCCCCATGCCGTTCCACATGCTATGGTGGATCAAAAATTCGGTTGAACGCTCGGTAAACACTTGAGATTATCGGGAAACCGCTGCAGTTTTCTGCTATCTTTCGCACCATTTTCAAGGTTTTGGAGTTCTGCGTGAGCATAACCTGTTACGACGTTTTAGCCCAAAACGAGGCACCAAAAGTGCCCGTTTCAACCCCGTCCATGTCCGGCCGCAAACTGCACATCAAGACGTGGGGCTGCCAGATGAACGAGTACGATTCATCGAAGATGGCGGATGTGCTGGGCGCCAATTCTGGCTTCATTACTACCGATGATCCGGCCGACGCGGATGTCTTGTTGCTCAATACCTGTTCAATCCGCGAAAAAGCTCAGGAGAAGGTGTTCTCGCAATTGGGTCAATGGCGTCCACTCAAGGAAAAAAACCCTAACCTGATCATCGGCGTCGGTGGTTGCGTTGCCAGTCAGGAAGGTGCGGCCATTCGCACGCGTGCGCCTTATGTCGACATCGTGTTCGGCCCACAAACCCTGCACCGCCTGCCTGAAATGGTCGCGGAAGTTGAGGCCAATCGAAAGCCTGTGGTTGATATTTCGTTCCCGGAAATCGAGAAATTCGACAATCTGCCCGCGCCGCGCGCCGAAGGCCCCACTGCGTTTGTGTCCATTATGGAAGGCTGCTCGAAATACTGTTCGTTCTGCGTTGTCCCCTATACGCGTGGCGAGGAAATTTCACGCCCGCTCGATGACGTGATAGCCGAAGTGGCGGAACTGGCGGAGCAGGGCGTGCGGGAAGTCAATCTCTTGGGCCAGAACGTCAATGCATACCGAGGCGTGATGCACGATGGTCAGATTGCCGATCTCGCCCTGCTGATCGAATACATTGCACGAATCGATTCCATCGGCCGGATTCGCTTTACCACCTCACATCCGGTCGAGTTCACCGACCGACTGATCGAAGCCTATCGCAATGTACCCAAATTGGCGGCTTTTTTGCACCTGCCGGTACAAGCCGGGTCGGATCGGATTCTGGCCTTGATGAAGCGGGGTCATACCGTCATCGAATACAAGGCGAAATTGCGCAAGCTCATGGCTGCCCGTCCGGGCATTTCATTGTCGTCGGACTTTATCGTCGGTTTTCCTGGCGAAACCGAAGAGGATTTCGAGGCGACCATGAAGCTTGTGACCGATATGCATTTCGATCACTCGTTCAGCTTTATCTACAGTGCGCGCCCGGGAACACCGGCCGCCAGCCTGCCGGATGACCAACCCGAGGCGGTCAAGAAAGCCCGCCTGCATCGTTTGCAGGCGCAAATCACCGCTCAGGAGCAGGCCATTTCTCAAGCGATGCTCGATACGGTTCAGACCATTCTGGTGACCGGGCCATCCAAAAAGGATCCGAACGAACTGGTTGGCAAGACAGAAAATAACCGCAGCGTTATTTTCAAGGGGCGTCCGGAATTGGCCGGACTGTTCGTGGACGTGCGAATCACTGAAGTGAAGCCCAATTCACTGCGCGCGGATTTCGTTGGCATCAACTCGATGGATTTGGCGCGCGCCCAAGCCCGCAATCTGGTCGCTGCCTGATGGCCGATTCACAAATGACTGATTCAAGTATGTTGCCGATCGACCAACGTACGGCCCGGCTCGACTTCACCCTGGCCATCAATCCGGAAAGTGGCTTGGACAATGAACGGCTGGTCAATCTTGCCGGTTCCTTTGATGCGCACCTGCGCGTGATCGAACGCCGCATGGGCGTGGAAATCAATCATCGCGGGGCGGATTTCTCCGTGATTGGCGAAATAAAGACCACTCAGCAGGTTGAGAAAGCGATTCGTGATTTATACGAACTCTCGGCTTCGGAAATCATCGATCTTGAACGGGTCAATCTTTTCCTGCAGGCTGCCGGCTTGCAGGACGATGCGCCCGCAGCCGTGGATGAAATTCAGATTCGAACGCAACGCGGTATCGTGCGTGGCCGAGGCGCACGGCAGATTCGTTATCTGCAATCCATTGCCCATTTCGATCTCAATTTCGGTATCGGCCCGGCGGGTACAGGCAAGACCTATCTCGCGGTAGCCAGCGCCGTTGATGCGCTGGAGCGTGGCGCGGTGCAACGCATCGTGCTGGTTCGCCCGGCGGTTGAGGCCGGGGAGAAGCTGGGCTTTCTGCCGGGCGATCTGGCGCAGAAAATCGATCCGTACTTGCGGCCGATGTACGACGCGCTCTATGAAATGCTGGGGTTCGACAAGGTTTCCAAACTGATCGAACGGCAGGTCATTGAAGTGGCGCCTCTGGCGTTCATGCGTGGGCGTACTTTGAACGAATCGTTTGTCATTCTCGACGAGGCACAGAACACCACCATCGAGCAGATGAAAATGTTTCTGACCCGGATCGGCTTCGGCAGCAAGGCGGTCGTAACGGGTGATGTTACGCAAATCGATTTGCCCCGCGGTATCACCTCCGGCTTGCGGGATGCCATCGACGTGTTGAGTGCAGTGGATTCGGTTGCCTTTACCTTTTTCCAAGCGCGGGATGTGGTGCGCCACCCGTTGGTGATGCGCATCGTCAATGCCTACGAGGCGCGGGAACTGATCAAGTGAGCAATCGGGTCACAGTGATTCGACAGAAGGCGAGCGCACTTCGTTGCCCGACGGCCGCACGTATGCAACCCTGGGTAGAAGCGGCACTGGATGCGGCAGTTCATCACGTGCCCGTTGCACTCACCATTCGCTTGGTTGATGAAGAAGAAGGCCTTTTGCTGAATCAACAGTATCGTCATAAAAAATATGCAACGAATGTGCTTTCATTCCCCTATGAAAAACCAATGCTTCCAGAAGATAAGTTGGATTCAGATGAACCCAACTATCTTGGGGATCTCGTGGTTTGCATGCCGGTCGTTCTCAGTGAGGCGGCAACTCAACAAAAGCTGCCTGCCACTCATACGGCACATCTTGTCGTGCATGGCGTATTGCACCTGTTGGGCTACGATCACGAAACGGATGCTGAAGCCGAGCGGATGGAACAGATCGAGATAAATGCCATGCAGCAACTCGGATTTGAAAACCCATATAGTGCGGATTAATCTCGCTAGTGAGTTTGACCCTCTAATTTTTAACCGAAGCTTTTAAATTTTATTTTCGAAGGTATAAAAAGGTAATGGACGAAGACTCGAGTCCTTCGCGCAGCGACGAATCAAGCTGGTTTGCTCGGCTGCGCCAACAGTGGTGCGTCAATCAGATCAAGAGTTGCTCGGATATTCTGACCGTGGCCAAGGCTGCCGCAGAAAAGAAAATTATCCCGCACTCCACAGCAAGCCTGATTGATTCAGTACTCGAATTCCATGACTCGCGTGTGCGTGATGTCATGATCCCCCGGGGGCAGATGGATGTCATCAATATCACATCCACGTTGCCGCAAATTCTATCCGAGATTGCTGAAACCGGGCATTCGCGTTATCCGGTGATTCTGGAGAATCGAGATGAAATCACCGGCATCCTCCTGGTAAAGGAGCTGCTGCACTTTTATGCGGGAACACCATCTGCCGAGGATATTGCCGGCTTCACCCTCAAAAACCACATACGTTCTGCGTTATATGTTCCTGAAAGCAAGCGTCTTGACGTGCTCCTCGCTGAGTTTCGTTTGACGCGCACCCATATGGCCATCGTGCTCGATGAATTCGGTGGCGTGGCGGGTCTGGTTACCATTGAAGATGTGCTTGAAGAAATCGTGGGCGACATCGACGATGAGTACGACACGGCCGAGCCAGTGCATATCCGGGAGCAGTCTGCCAACCGATTCACTGTCCGTGCGTTGACGCCCATCGATGAGTTCAATGCCTACTTCGGTACCGACTTCCCAGACGATGAATACGACACCATCGGCGGCTTCATTACGCATGAACTGGGACATCTGCCGCGTCGCGGGGAAGTGGTTTTTATCGGTGGATATGAGTTCAAGATTCTCGGAGCAGACAAGCGGCGGCTGCATTTGCTGCTGGTCACCGTGATGACTCAAAATCAGATCGAAAATGAATCCACACCGGATCACAGCGAATGATTTCGATCGCGGCACTGCGCGACCGAATGAGTCTACGTCTTCGATTACTGACGGCCCTGATCGCAGGCGCGCTGTTGCCGCTCGCGTTCGCTCCCGTCGGCTTCTGGCCGCTCAGTATTCTTAGTCCTGCTTTATTGCTTTTGCTGCTGCCGGGGTTGTCCTTGCGCGGTGCCATTGGCTTGGGCTTTGCTTATGGCTTGGGGCAATTTGGCGTGGGCGTGAGTTGGCTGTACGAAAGCTTTACGCTGTTCGGCGGTGCGGTGGCCCCACTGGCCGCTTTAATCACCGGATTGTTCGTTGTCGTTATTTCCATCTACCCTGCACTGACCATGGCTTTGGTGCGCCTGTCGAGCGGAGAATCCGAATACCTGCTGCCCCGACATGTACTGGCTTTCGCTGGAAGCTGGATATTCCTTGAATGGTTGCGCGGCTGGGTGTTCAGTGGTTTTCCGTGGCTCGATCTTGGAATCGCCCAAACGTCCGGCCCACTGAGCGGGTTCCTGCCTATTGTCGGTGAGTACGGCGTCGGCATGATCGTCCTCATACTGGCCGGTCTGTTGGCGCTGTCGGCAGATCATCTGTTCGACAGTTCAAGGAAGTGTTTTAAGCCGATTTCGGCTTTGATCATGTCCCTGGTGCTTTTCCTTGGATGCGGTCATTTTCTTGCCAAGGTGCAATGGACGCAGCCAAGCGGAAAGCCGTTGTCCGTTGGCCTTGCGCAAGCCAATGTGCCGCAGATGCAGAAGTTCGACCCCGCGTTTTTGACCAAAACCCTGCAAACCTACATGACCTTGACCGAAGAGATGGGTCAAGTCGAGCTGGTGATCTGGCCGGAAACGGCCATACCGGATGTGCTGGATGATCTCGACTGGTTCAAGAAACGTTTGCAGTCTCGTGCCGCAGACCAACATCAGGACTTCCTTGTCGGCGCGTTTACTCAGAATGCGAGCGGTCAATACTTCAACACTCTGGTCGGCATTCCCGAGACAGTTGGGCAGCATCACAAGTCTCATTTGGTGCCATTTGGCGAGTACATGCCCCTGCGGGCGATTATCAATCTGTTTGCAGGATTGATCGATATTCCGATGTCCGATCTGACGCCGGGGTCGGTTGATCAGCCATTGCCTGAAGTGCAAGGGGTCAAGGTTGGCGCCTCGATCTGCTACGAGGCTGATTTTGCGCGCGACATCCGCCATTCGCTGCCGCAGGCCGGTTTTCTGGTGAATGTCTCCAATGATTCCTGGTTCGGCAATAGCCTCGCGCCGCATCAAAACTTACAAATGGCACAAGTGCGCGCATTGGAATTCGGTCGCCCCATGATTCGGGCAACCAACACCGGGATTTCGGCTTTCATCAATGTGCAAGGGCAGGTCACAAAGCGCATTGGTGTCGACGAGCAGGGCATTCTGGTCGGAAGCGTTCAACCCTATGCGGGCGATACGCCGTTTTTCAGGTTGCAGTCCTGGCCAATTATCATTTTTGGTTCTCTACTTATAGGGCTGGCGTGGCTGAGAAGAAAACGTTGATCAGTCTTTCGGGAACCTGAGCGGCTAGCCTTGCTCAAAAACGGCACTGCTCGCACGAATCATGTAAAGGAACACGATGCAACTCGATCCCAATGACCGCTCACCGGACGTACAGGCATTAGCCAAACAATCACGCCGTTTCAACCGTGCCTTTTTTGCTACCGTGTGGGCACTGGCGAAGCCATACTTTCTTCATTCAGAAGATCGTTGGAAGGCACGCGGATTTCTGTTGGCCATTATCGCAACCACATTGCTGCTGGTGTTTATCAATCTTCAGATCACCGATTGGTACAACCGCTTCTATAATGCCCTGCAAAATTACGATCAGGCCGGTTTCTGGAAGCTGCTGGGGGAATTTGCCTTACTGGCTTTCGGTGCCATTGCCCTGAGTGTGTACCAAACCTATCTTTCCCAGTTGCTGGACCTGCGTTGGCGGCGTTGGCTCACGGGAGATTATCTATCCCGCTATCTGTCGGCTCAAACGTATTACCACATGGAAATTTTCCAGCGTGGACAGGATAACCCCGATCAGCGGATCGCCGACGATCTGAACCTTTTCTCGCAGTTAACGACCAGTCTGTTGACCGGTCTGTTGAGTTCGGTCGCCAATCTGGTGGCTTTTATCGGTTTGTTGTGGGTGTTGTCTTCGAAGGTGGTCATCCCTTGGGGCGGCGCCATGCACCATGTTCCAGGGTTCCTGGTCTGGGTGGCCCTGATCTATGCAGTCGTCTGGACCTGGGTGGCGGCTAAAGTCGGCAACCCGCTGATCTGGCTTAATTTCAATCAGCAACGACTACAGGCGGATTTTCGCTTCAGCCTCGTTCGGCTGCGAGAAAACAGTGAAGCCGTAGCATTTTATGGTGGCGAGAACAAAGAAAAGGCGCAATTTAATGCACGATTCGATCGGGTATTCGATAACTACAAGCGACTGATTTTGCGTCAGAAGCGATTCAACTGGTTCAGCAGCTATTTCAGTCAGGTGGCAGTGATCCTGCCCTTTCTGGCCGCGGCAGCAGCCTACTTCAGTAAAGCGGTTCCACTGGGTTTTTTGATGCAGATCAGCTCGGCCTTCGGCAATGTTCAGAGTTCGTTCGCCTACATCGCGCAAAGTTATGATAATTTCGCTCAATGGCATGCGGTGGTCGACCGTTTGCATGGTTTCAGGAACCTGGTACAGAAAGTCGAGTTGTTGCACGAGACCGAAGTCAAAATCGAGCACACCGCAAGCTCGGGAAATGATGCCGTGCTCGGTGTTCATCAGTTGTCGATTAATCTGCCGGATGATCGTCGTTTGCTCAACCATGTCGATTTCACATTGGGTGCGGGGGAGCGACTATTGATCATGGGTCGTTCGGGATCGGGCAAGAGTACCTTGCTGCGCGCCTTGGCCGGCATCTGGCCGTTCGGTGAGGGGCGAATTGAATTACCGGAAGGGAGCAAGACGTTGTTCCTGCCACAAAAACCGTATTTGCCACTCGGCAGCCTGCGGGAGGCCGTGTTGTATCCGCAAGCGGCCAAGGATACAAGCGATGAAGTGCTGGGTACGGTGTTGAATGCAGTAGGATTGGGGGCGCTCGTGCCCAGCTTGGATTCAATCGAGCCCTGGTCGATGATCTTGTCACTCGGTGAACAGCAGCGGCTCGCATTCGCCCGAGTGCTGTTGCAGCAACCTCGGCTCGTGTTCCTGGATGAAGCAACCTCAGCGCTGGATGAATCCAGTGAAGCCGGGCTTTACGAATTATTGATTGCGCAGAATCCGCAAATGACCGTAGTCAGCGTCGGTCACCGCTCCAGTTTGCGTCACCTGCACAGCAGGCGCTGGACGCTGGAAGGAGCGCAGTTCGTGGAGACCCAGGATATCTGATCCTGAGGATTTGACAATTATCGCCGGGCTTGGCGGTTCGCCTCAACCCATAATCCGCTCGGAATTCAAGCCTTTACGTCGAGTACGCTGCCGATACTGCCCGCTGAGGGAACCGGTTTTGGGCTGTTCTGAACCACGGCATCCAGCAGCGGCAGAATGCTCTGGGCCTGAATATCCTGTGACCTTTTCAGCATCGCAAACTGGGCCACCTGCTGCACCTGTGATTGGTTTGATGCTTGTGCATAGTTTTGAACCAATGCTGCAATACTGGAAATAGTGCTACTCATAATGACTCCTGATATGTTGCTTCGGTCTTAGGTGAACTCAGATCGTGGGCGGTAGAAGGTTCCTCGTGTATCAATACATCGGCACCGGGGAATATTTCTTGAATCTTTTCTGCAACCTCGTCCCCGATGACGTGCGCATGTGCGAGATCGAGATCATCTTGCAGGTAGATATAAAGCTGGATGATCATGGTGCGCCCGGCCATGCGTGTGCGGATATTATCGGCCGCTTCTACACGCGGGTGACTGACTGCAATGGCGTGAATACGCGCCTCACTGCCGTCCAGCACTTCCCGATCCATCAATTGATCCAATGCCTTGCGTCCGACAACCCAGGCGCTGAACAGGATAAACCCACCCACTGCTGCACCAAAAATAGGATCAACCCAGCCTATACCTTGGTGAGCCAACAATAAAGCCGCAATTGTGGCGGCATTGACCAGAAAATCCGATCCGTAATGCGCCGCATCAGCCTGGATGGCAGTGGATTGGGTGACACGAATGACGTGGCGCTGAAACAGAACCAGAAACCCAGTTGCGACCATCGACAGGAGCATCACGGCGATACCTAGGTCGACGGTTTCTACCGTTTGGGGCCGAATCAGGCGCTGAATGGCCTCAAGCAACAAGAATGCACCTGAACCTGCAATGAACGTAGCCTGGGCCAATGCAGCCAGTGGTTCAGCCTTACCGTGACCGAAACGATGATCTTCGTCCGGGGGTTGTAGCGCGATTCGAACCGCAGTCAAGGTGACGAGAGAGGCGAACAGATCCATTGTAGAGTCAATCAAGGACGCCATCATACTGATTGCGTTGGTACTGATCACCGCAACCAGTTTCAGCGTGATCAATAGGATCGCGACACCGACAGAGGCGAGGGTGACTCGTCTTAATAGCTTCTCTTCCCGAATTGACATGGCATTACCTAAATAAAATTATTAGACCGAACTAAATAAATCAAACATAACCCGTTGATTCAATTATATCATTCTTATTGTCGGTTTGTGGGTTCCGGGTTGATGGGTTGATTTACTGGGTGCCTTGAAAAAGCCCAAGAATGGGGTTTTCGAGGCGCCTGGAAGAGTCCATTCAAGGTGCATTTACACCGGCTTTGATCAAGAATCGGTTTCGACCCTTGGCACAAGCCGAGGGGTATGCTGGGCCAAACGACCTTATTTCCGCCGCACTTTGATCGAGCCCGGCATGGTCCAGATCAGTCGACCTTATCTATCGCTTTAAGGCGGGACCTTTTGCCGTGCGTTGTCGTACTGTTGTGGGTATGCACCCGATAATGGTATTGAAGTCGTTTGCTGTGATATCAATTGGTTGGATGATTAAAGCCTTTTTTCTCAGTGCAGGAATAACTGGTTCCCGCCCATATCGAGTGAGTATCGTAGAATGGGGACCATTGGCGGCCTTGAACCTGTGTTGATGATTTGGACGATTATCGATTCTGCTTTCGAGGCCACTTGTGAAAATACGGGTAGCGACAGGCGGTATCGAAATTGAGTCCATTTCCATTTGCAAGCGCTACAACGACCCGGATTGGCATTACCGGCCTTTCTCAGGCGGGAAAATCCACCCTGATCACGTCGATCATCAATCATCTTGAAAATGCCCGCAGGGGTTCGCTCATTCAGCAAGCGGTTTTAACGGATGTTGCGCACGGGTTGTGGCGGCGGGATGCGCCACATGCTTTCGATTATGATGCGGGACTACAGGCGCTTACGCATCGCCCGCCATACTGGCCGGCTTCGACCACCGATTGGTCGATTGCTCGGATCGAACTCACGATGACACGCTCCTGGTATTCCTCAAAACCACGTAAACGAATGATCGAACTGTTCGATTACCCCGGTGAGTGGCTCATGGATCTTGCCCTGCTCAATTTGGATTTTCCCAAGTTTTGTCAAGCCCTGTGGGGATGGTGCAGCCAGTCGCCGCGGTTGGAATTGGGAAATGCACTTATTCAGGAGTTGGCTGCAATCGATCCAATGGCACCCGTGGATCGATCCTACCTTTCACAGTTGCAACAGCGCTGGACAGAATTTCTTGCCGATTGCCGGTTACCGCCACATCAACTCAGCCGAAACCTTCCGGGTCGGTTTCTGTTGGCGGGTGCTGATTTCAAACCCGGTGACAAACCCTTCGTACCGCTGTTTTCCACTAAGCTGGCAGGTGGCGCGGTGCCAGACAAATTCCCCGCCCAATCCTGGGGCGCGGTGTGTGCAGAGCATTACAAGGCGTATCGTGATCACGAAGCCAAACCATTTTTCGAACAGCATTTCAAGCAGCTTGACGCACAGGTGATTCTCATCGATCTGTTGGGCGCCATGACTGCCGGGCAGGAAGCGCTCAAAGACATGCGTGCCGCGCTCGACAGCGTGTTACAGCCTTTCCGCTATGGGCAGGATCATTGGCTTGGGCGGTTGTTTCGTCGCCGAATTCGGCGAGTCGCGGTTTGTGCAACCAAGATCGATCATCTGTTGCCTGAGGATCAGAAACGGATGCAGTCCCTTTTGGAGTCTTATCTCTACGAAACAGTACAGCGATTGGCGGCGGAAGATATTGATGTCAACGTGATGGCTATCGCTGCCGTTCAATCGGCCAAGCTGCATGAGTCGGCTGATCACGTGCAAAGCCTGATTGGTCGGGATAAACGTACGGGGGAGCGTATCCGCTTCACACCGCCGCATCTACCCGACAATCTACCACATGCGCTCAATCTCAAAATTGAGGATTTGCCACAACTTTCACCACCGGAAGGTCTCGATCGGGTGCAGGCTTTTCCCGCACGTCGAATCGATCAGTTACTTGCCTTTCTCCTGGCTGAATAAGAGTTAGATCAAAAGATGAATGAACAAGACAACGATTTGCGCACGATCATACTTGCCATGGGTGATGACGTACCCACGATCGATGCAGCTGAAATTCGAAAGGATACAATACCCGAAATTGAACCTGAGCCTCTTTTGCCCCCGGCCCGTAGCCATTGGCTGAGCCGTCTGATCGCGACCGCTTTGCTCGTCTGGATGGGGGTGGTCTGGAGTCAGGCCGTGGTTTGGGGTTGGTCACTCAACCCGTGGGCGGGTGCGGCGCTGCTGGCGGCTGGAAGTGCAATCATCCTCGGGTTCCTGATACTGGCCTGGCAGGCTCACCGGGCGAGACGGCAGATCGATGAAATTGCTCGTATTCAAGCCTACTTCAAGCAGGCAATCAGCAATCCCTACGCGACTCAAGGCAGCTTGAATGAATGGCTGCAAAGAATCAAACACCTCTATCGCCGAAGTCCGCGCCGTGATGACCTATGGGAAGGGTTGGCCGAAGTGGATGAGAGTTGGAGTACAAAGGAGCTCGCTGGTCATCTCAGCCGCTGGTACGGGGCGCAGGATACCGAGGCCGCGCAACTGGTAAAGCGTGAATCGACGCGAACGGGGGTATTTATCGCCGCCAGTCCCTATCCCGCACTCGATCTGCTCCTAGTGTCCTGGAGAAATGCGGCCATGGTTGAACGTGTGGCGGCGATTTACGGGCTGAAATTATCCGCCACCGCGCGCTGGCGCTTGTATCAGATGATTCTGAAAAACATTGCCTTTACCACGGTTACCGAGACAATGCTCGATTCGGTCAGCCAGAGCTGGCTATCGAATGTCCTGCTGCAAGTCGGCGTACGGGCAGGGCAGGGGGTTGGCGTCGCCTTGTACTCAATTCGTATCGGCCATCAAACAATGAAGCTATGTCGTGTCGTGCCTGAAGACCGCCCTTTGGTTGATCGGAACATTGCCAAGATGGTTGTCGATGCGGTTCGGGGCAAGGCGTGAGCTATTGGACATCACCCACAGCCAGGTACTCTGCGACATCCAATGCGGCATAGGTCAGAACGCCGTCTGCGCCCGCTCTACGGAAGCCCATCATGGTTTCCAGCAGACATTTGCGCCAATCGAGCCAGCCGTTGTCGGCCGCTGCGCGGAGCATGGCGTATTCCCCGGAGACATGGTACGCAAAGGTAGGTACTTTCAGTTCGGTTTTGACACGCCGTACGATGTCAAGGTAGGGCATCCCCGGCTTGACCATGACCATATCCGCGCCTTCGCTTAAATCCATCGCCACTTCATGCAGGGCTTCATCGGAGTTGGCCGGGTCCATCTGGTAGGTTTTTTTATCGGCCTTGCCCAGATTGCCGGCAGAACCGACGGCATCACGGAATGGACCGTAAAAGCTTGAAGCATACTTCGCACTGTAGGCCATGATGCGGGTATGGATGTACCCGGCAGCTTCCAGTTGCTGACGGATTGCGCCTATGCGACCGTCCATCATGTCTGAGGGGGCCACGATATCGGCACCGGCCGCAGCGTGTGACAGCGCTTGCTTGACCAGAACTTCTGTCGTCTCGTCATTAAGCACATAACCATTGGCATCGGTGAGGCCATCCTGTCCATGCGTAGTGTACGGATCGAGTGCGACATCGGTCATGATGCCCAGATTCGGGAATGTGTTTTTTAATTCTCGGATCGTGCGTTGAACCAGCCCATCCGGATCGTAGGCCGCTTCGGCATTGGGCGATTTGGCGCTCAATGGCGTGACCGGGAACAGGGCGAGGGCAGGGATGCCCAGGCTCTGTGCCCGATCGGCTGTATCCAGTAGCAGATCGATACTCTGCCGATACACGCCCGGTAAAGAACCAATCGGTTCCTGCGTCCCTTGCCCTTCGAGAACGAACACCGGGAGAATCAGGTCATTCGCTGAGAGGGTGTTTTCCTGCATCATGCGCCGACTGAAATCATCCCGACGCATACGACGCGGGCGGTGGGCAGGGAAAGGGCGATTAATCATTCTTGTTTGCTCCTGAAGTGAGGTGCCACATGGGCGGCTACATGCCGCCGATGGCAACGTTCCGAGACTGCGTGCCGATTGTGGTTTATCTGGATTACACATTGAACAGGAAGTTCAGAATATCCCCATCCTTGACGACATATTCCTTGCCTTCCGCCCGCATTTTCCCGGCTTCCTTGGCGCCCTGTTCGCCCTTGTAGTGGATGAAGTCGTCATAAGCGATAGTTTGAGCACGAATGAAGCCCCGTTCGAAATCGGTGTGAATGACGCCTGCGGCCTGTGGGGCCGTGTCGCCTTTGTGGATGGTCCAGGCGCGCACCTCCTTGACCCCGGCCGTGAAATAGGTCTGCAGGCCGAGGAGGGCATAACCCGCGCGGATCACGCGGTTCAGGCCCGGTTCGGACTGGCCGATTTCGGAGAGAAACTCATCGCGGTCTTCGTCATCGAGTTGCATGATCTCGGCTTCGAGCGTGGCACATACCGGCACGACAGGTGCGTTCTCTTTAGCTGCGTGGGCTTCAACAGCTTCCAGGTAAGGGTTGTTGGTGAAGCCATCTTCGCTGACGTTGGCGATGTACATGATGGGTTTTATGGTGAGTAATTGCAGATCGCGGATGACCGCGAGTTCTTCACTACTCAAGCCCAATGCTCGAACGGGTTGGACTTCATTCAGTCCGACCATGACTTTTTCAAGCACGGCCTTGCGGGCGATGGCTTCCTTGTTGACGCCGGACTTGCTCGCCTTGACGGCCCTGTCCAGATTGCGCGTGACGATATCAAGATCGGCAAGCACGAGTTCGGTGTTGATGATGTCGATATCGCTCAAGGGGTCTACCTTGCCTGCGACATGGATGATGTCGTCGTTGTCAAAGCAGCGAACGACCTGGGCGATGGCATCTGTCTCGCGAATGTTGGTCAGGAACTGATTACCCAGTCCTTCGCCCTTGGAAGCACCCTTGACGAGGCCCGCAATATCGACGAATTCCATCGTTGTCGGCAGAACACGCTCTGGCTTGACGATTTTTGCCAGTGCATCAAGGCGAGGGTCGGGCATGGCGACAATGCCGACATTGGGTTCAATGGTGCAGAACGGGTAATTTTCCGCCTGAATGTTGGCTTTTGTCAACGCGTTGAACAGTGTGGATTTGCCCACATTCGGCAGGCCGACGATGCCGCAATTAAAACCCATGAAAAGTCTCCGAAAACGGTAATAAATAAAAAAGGTGGGCCATTATAGACGCCAGAGCCTTTATGCGGGTATTTAAGCTTCCGCGGTAAACGTGTTGATTCGTTGTGTTGATTTTGCCGGATCGATATCCAGCAGGGCGTCGATCTCGTTCACAGCATGGCGAATGCTGGCATCGATGAGCTTGCGTTCAGATGCGGGCGGATTGGTCAGTACGAACCCGATGACCTGATCCCGGTGGCCAGGGTGGCCAATGCCAAGCCGTAAACGCCAAAAGTCGGGGGTGCCCAACTGGGCCTGAATATCCTTAAGACCATTGTGCCCGCCGTGACTACCGCCGATCTTTAACTTCATTTTTCCCGGCGGTAGATCCAGTTCGTCGTGAACGACCAGAATGGACTCTGCGGGAACCTTGTAGAAATTTGCAACCGCGGCGACTGATTTGCCGGACAGGTTCATGAAGGTTTGCGGCTTGATCAGTCGTCGATCGACCTGTTTCACGAAGATGCGCAGCATTTCGCAATGAAATTTGGTGTCTGAGCTGAGATGCCCCCCCCAGTGTCTGGCCAGTGCATCAATGAACCAGAAACCCGCATTATGACGGGTCGATTCATATTTGCTGCCAGGATTCCCCAGCCCCACAATAAGTTGAATCGTCATGAGATCACCTGATGCGCTCTGTTCAAAGCGTTGATGAATGAACAGAGTGTAATAAAAAAACCGCCGCATCCATACTTCACCCGGTGAAGCCAGAGGCGGCGGTTTATGTCAGGGTTTAACCCGGATTATTCTTCTGATTCAGCCTCAGCAGACTTGTCCACTTTCGGCGCATGAATCGCAACAATACTAACGTCATGATCTTCGCCCAGCATCAGCGCATGGATGCGAACACCTGCTGGCATCTTGATCTGGCTCAGGTGAATTGAACCGCCGATGTCCAGATCCTTCATGTCCACTTCGATGAACTCGGGCAATTTGTTTGCGGTGCAGTCCACTTCAATTTCAGAAAGTATGACATTTACAATGCCGCCTGCTTTTGCACCGACACTCGTTTCCTTATTCAGGAAATGGAGGGGAACAGTGACACGCAAGGTCTGGTTGGCAGACACGCGCTGGAAATCAGCATGCATTACCAATGGCTTGTAGGGATGGCGATGCAGATCGCGCAGGATGACCTTGCTGGTCTTGCCATCGATATTCAGTTCCAGCACGTGCGAATAGAACGATTCATGCTCAAGATGCTTGAGGATTTCGTTATGCAGGATAGTGACTGACTGAGGGGCTTCGTCGCCGCCATACACAATGGCGGGGATACGGCCAACGCGACGCAGGCGGCGGCTCGCACCCTTCCCCTGATCGTCACGGCGCGCGGCGTTAAGCGCAAATGTTTCTTGAGACATGTAAATAACTCCAAAATAATAAAAAATCACCGGATTTGATTAATAGATGGGGTTAACCAAGTCCGACGTGACGGGGGCTGTTCGCGACCAAACAAGTCCCACAACCTTGTTGAGCCAATGGCCACAACAAGGCGCGGGATTATAAGGGAAAAAACAGGTAAATTCCAGCGTGGGGATACGTTTATATCAACCGGCTTTCTCACTGGATAGTCGGTCGGTTGACGGGTCCTGGAGATGAGTAATGAATTAATCGTTATAAAGCGAACTGACCGATTCGTCGGTGTGGATGCGGCGAATGGTTTCTGCCAACATGCCCGCGACTGAAAGTGCACGGATTTTCTCGCATTGCTCGGCTTCGGTCTTGAGTGGAATTGTGTCGGTGACGACCAATTCGTCCAGATCCGAATTGTTGATATTGTCGATTGCAGCACCTGAAAGAATGGCGTGGGTCGCATACGCAACCACTTTCTTGGCCCCGTGCTTCTTGAGTGCGCTGGCAGCCTTGCACAGGGTGCCGGCCGTATCGACCATGTCATCCACAATCACACAGGTCTTGTCACGCACTTCACCAATGATATGCATCACCTGAGATACGTTGGGGCGCGGGCGGCGCTTATCGATAATGGCAAGATCAGAGTCATCAAGGCGTTTTGCCACCGCACGGGCACGCACGACACCGCCGACATCTGGCGATACGACAATCAGATCGTTGTATTTCTGCCGCCAGATATCGCCGAGCAGAATCGGGGAGGCATAGACGTTATCCACGGGGATATCAAAGAAGCCCTGGATCTGGTCTGCATGCAGGTCAACGGTGAGAATACGGTCTACACCCACGCTTTGCAGCATGTTGGCGACTACCTTGGCGCTGATCGGCACACGTGCGGAACGCACACGGCGATCTTGCCGGGAGTAACCGTAGTAGGGGATGACCGCCGTGATACGATAAGCCGAAGCACGGCGGAGGGCGTCCACCATCACCATGAGTTCCATGATGTTATCGTTGGTAGGATCGCAGGTTGGCTGAACGATGAAGATGTCACGTCCGCGAACGTTTTCCAGTATTTCAACGTAGCTTTCGCCATCGCTGAAGCGGGAAACTGTGGCTTGCCCGAGTTGAATATCAAGACTTTCAACGACGCGCTCGGAGAGTGCCCGATTAGCGTTGCCGGAAAAAACCATCAGTGTTCTTTGGATTGTCATCGTTCTGCCGATTGTTTGGCTGGGCCGCAAGGATTCGAACCTTGGAATGCTGGGATCAAAACCCAGTGCCTTAACCAACTTGGCGACGGCCCAAACGAAAGAGGAGCGCATCTTAACGAAGCCTTTTGTCTTTGCCAAGTGCTTTGCTCGTTTTTTTTGATTTTCATGTGTTCTATCTATTTGTCGGGCAGTGCGCGAGCAATGATGACCCGCTGTATCTGATGCGTGCCCTGAATCAATATATCAGCAACTCGCTGAGCAGTTGCATGATTATCCACGAGCGAAAACAGGCAGGCGCCACTGCCGGTCAGACGGGAAAAACCGGTGGCATTACGAAGTGCTTTGTCGCAAGCTGCGATGGTCGGATCTTCCGCAATCGCACTCGCTTCGAATACGTTGTAGCTTGATTTATTCCATTGTTCGGTCAGATCTGAAGGCACAAGCTTCGCTTCATTCCTGATGAGTTTCGGATGGGCGAACCCTTGTGCTGTCAAGGTGCGTGTTGCTGGCACGACAATCAAAAACCATTTTCCGACCACAGGGCTTGGATAGGGTGTTATTTGGTCACCAATTCCCTCTCCCCAGGCGTTGGTTTCGTAGAGAAAAAACGGTACGTCGGCCCCCAGTTGGCGAGCAAGTGGCAGCAGTTCTGCTAACGACAATGACGTTTCCCAAAGCTGATTGAGTGCCAGCAAAGTTGTAGCCGCCGCAGATGAGCCACCGCCGAGGCCACCGCCTACCGGGGTGTTTTTCGTAAGTACAATTCGTACGCCTTGATCTGGATGACCTTGGGCGCGTGCGGTTGCTTGAAGCAAGGCTGCAGCCCGATAGATCAGATCATTTCGCTCCTGCAGGGGTTTGAGGGCAATAGATTCGTCGCCTTCGAGCCACTGCACGGAGATAGTAGGTTCTTTGATGCATTCAAACGTCAAGTAATCGCCGTAATCCAGCCGTTGAAAATAGGTTTGCAACTCGTGATAACCACGAAATGCTCCCTCGGGAATCTTGCCGTTGATATGCAAAAACAGATTGATTTTGACGGGCGCTAGCCATTGGGTTGGTGCGTCTGTCATCATCGAGATGGCTCAATCTTCCCATTGACATTTATCTGCCAGGATTCGACGACCAGCCTTAGCCGGATATCGTCGCGCATAACCGTAATTTTCCTTGGCATTTCCAGATCGAATCCGGGCACGGGCATATAGGATTCGTAGTCGACCAACCAGCCATCGTCTTTCAATGTGCGCAACTGGCTGCTCTGATTAAGTTGAATCAGTGCGCTGTTGTCGTGGGGCAGTCCACGAATCCAGTCGGGCAGGGCTTTGATGGGTATGTTCCAGCCGGTAAGCTGCTCGATACTTGCCTCGGGGTTTGAAGTCAGCTGGCGATGACCAGTGGAGTCGGTAATCAGCATCATATCCGGGCGTCCGGCCAGTTCGACCGTTCCTTGATTCAGCGGGGCATTCAGTACGATTTTCACGGTATCTCCCATTTGCCGCCAGTTGAGATTGACGGTTCCGCCTTCTGTTTCGGTACGGATGGCTATTCTGCCAATACACTGCCAGTCAGCGATTTGACGGACAGCTTCCACGTGCGCTTTCCAAGTCGGATTCAGACGGTTTTGTAATGATTCTGACTGATCAAGTTGAATTGGTTGCTGAGCACATCCACCAAGCAACATCGATAAAGCAACGCCCACTGCCAACAGGTGTGATCGGAAAGAAAACCGGTTCATCATGGTTAATTTTGATTCTGGGGTGTCTCTGATTCATTCATGAGGTCTGGGGCGTATTTCTGTAGCGTTTGCGTCAGTACGGGGTGATCACCGCGTAGCAACAGTGCGCGTTTCCAGACGGCTTTGGCGTCTTCGTGTTTATCAAGGTGCCATAGCACGGTACCCCAATGCGCGCCAACTTCAGGGTCGGGGGCAAGTTTGTATGCCTTTTGGAGCGTCTTTTCTGCTTCTTCGAATTGTCCCAATCGATATTGAACCCAGCCGAGGCTGTCAAGGTAAGCCGCATTTTCAGGATCGCTTTGCAGTGCTTTTCGAATCAATTTCTCCGCTTCGTCCAGGTTTCGATTTTCATCGGCAAGCGTGTAGCCCAGCGCATTGAGCGCTGTTGCATTCTCCGGATCTTCTTTTATGACCTGCCGAAGAACTTCTTCAGCCTCGAAGTTTCGGTTGAATTTCAAGAGGATCATGGCGCGCTGTAACTGAAGGTCGTGGGCGTTGGGCCAAATTGTAACCGCTTCGCTGAGCGTGTTTAGTGCTTCTTGATCCAATCCTTGCGATTGCAGCAAGCCTGCTTTTGCCAAAGTAAGGCGCTGCTTGTCGGCCTCGTCAATGGGACGACTTAAGGCTATATCCAGACTCTGCAACGCACCGGTCATATCGTCTGCCTGGGCGTAAGCCGCCGCCATCAGGATTCGTGCCTGGGCATAGTGCTCGCTGTTTAACGCTACGTTGTTGAAATGACGAATGGCTTGTTGAAAGTCATCAGACTGCGCGGCCAGGCGGCCAAGCAGCAGTTGGGCAAGATCATGCTGATCGGGAAGTTGATTCAGTTTAAGTAAAGCTTTTTTTGCAAGCGCTGGGCGGTTGATCTGAAGAGACAGCAAAGCCAGATTACGTAATTGATTTGGATCATTTTGTGGCTTGCCAAGTGCCGTGGCAATGAGCTTGCCCGCCTCAATTTGATTGCCGTCGCGAATGGTTGACTCGATCAACCCTGAAAGATAACGCGCTGTGCCCGGAAAGCGTTTGTGCGCTGATTTCAATGCCTTCAAAAGCGCCTTGTTGTTGCCGGACTGACTCAACGCAACGATGAGAATGTCACGTGCAGTTTGGCTATCAGGCGCGATTTCAACCGCACGACTGGCAGCATGGGTCGCCGTTTCCAAGCGGTCGAATTTTAGGTCGAGTTTGGCAACCACAACCTGGGCGGTGAAATTATCCGGGTAGCGTTCTGCCAGATGATCAATATAGGTGATTGCTTTATCTCTGGTCACGTTGCTTTCAAGATAGGCACCAAGCTCATTAAAAACGGTCTGATCATCCTGATTGATCTGCGTGAGCCAGTTTTCCAGAGCCGCATCCGCCGCTGGAATATCGCCAAGCTGGATCGCAGAGACTGTCAAGGTGGCTGCCGCCTTGATGGACTTGGGTTCCAGGGCTATCCAGCGTTTAGCCATGCTTTGCGCCAAGTGATACTTTTTGGCGATCAATGCGATCTGGCTTGCTCGTCTGATAACGGATAATTCATCTGTTTGCTCAGCCGCCTCATAATAATAGTCAGCTGATTGCGGCAGATTGTTTGCCTGACCGGCCAACTCACCGGCCATGATCAAAAAAACCGGATTCCGGTCAATTTCTTTTAATCGAGCCTGCTCCTGAGCGGTCGAAAGCAGGGGAAAATTCGTAACCGCACTCGATGGTTTTGGTACATCGGCAGAAGTCATTATTGCACTGCATCCTGTCGTCACCAGTGTGAAAACCACGGCAGTGGCTGCGACAAGAACAGAGACAGTGGATTGAGGAATAACCAAATCATTTATCGGGGAAACGTCTTTGATCAGGCCCCTGTGTTGTGCGGGGTTTAGCGAGGATACACGCATGGCGTCACTGTCTCTGGGTATAAAATTGAGGTAATCGCAGACATTCTATCTGCCAATTTAGTGTAGCGTTTCGTGGCGGCCTTCGCTTGCCCATCTCAGTAAAATCGGGGAAATAAAAAATGGGCGCCTGTTGCGATTTGGATCGTCGCACGAGTCGCCCTGGAAGAAAATCGTTCGATTTTTTTCAGCTTTTCCCAGTCTGTTTTAAGTGGATTGACTCTGAATGCGTGTTTTCTTCTGTTCTTTTAGCTGTATATCAAGTTGCCAGAAATAATACAGGATGGGGATAACGATCAATGTCAGTAACGTTGAGGCGAGCGTGCCGAAGATCAGGGAAACGGCCAGGCCACCGAAAACGGGATCGGTCACCATGACGGCCGAGCCGAACATAATCGCCAATGCCGTCAGGAGAATGGGGCGGAAGCGGACGGCGCCGGCCGTAATCACTGATTCCTTGAGATCGAAGCCTTCTTTTCGATATTCAAGAATGAAGTCGATCAACAGTAGAGAGTTGCGAACAACCACACCGGCAAGCGCAATAAAACCGATCATTGAGGTGGCATTGAACGGCATGTCAAACAGCCAATGCCCGGGGAAAATACCCACCAGGGTCAAAGGGATGGCACCCATGACAATGACCGGAAGCATGAAGGACTGATAATAGGCCACCAGCAAGAGGTAGATGAATATCAGTGCAACGATGAATGCGGCACCGAGGTCTCGGAAGACATCCAAAGTCAGGCGCATATCACCACCCCACAGCAGTTGATATTTTTCGAGATCATCAGGCTGCGCATCGGTAAAACCAAGGTTGGCCGTGGTTAAGGTCACATTGCCGTTTAGCTTCATATCATCGAGCCACTTGTTCAGTGTCAATGTGGCGTAGACGGGTGAGCTACCGAGCAAATCA
Source organism: Halothiobacillus sp. 15-55-196 (assembly GCA_002282715.1). Classification (GTDB taxonomy): domain Bacteria; phylum Pseudomonadota; class Gammaproteobacteria; order Halothiobacillales; family Halothiobacillaceae; genus Halothiobacillus. The sequence continues at coordinate 24,993 of NCKC01000012.1, forward strand.
CCCTGTACATACACGACTTCGTGTTGATCCTGATCAAGGATCGGCTTGGCGACATTCGATTTCACGATATTGACGATGCTGCTGATGGGCACCTGCTTGCCGCCGGCACCGATAATCGTCAAATCGCGTATCTGCTGAATGGAGGTGCGATCAGCGACCGGCAGTTGCAGCACGATGTTGATCGGTTCGGCGGAATTGGATTCATGTAACGAGCCAATCGTGACCCCACCGACGTAACTGTGTATCAGTTTGGCAATTTGAGCGGGCATGACGCCGGACTGCATGGCCTTTTGCCGATCGACCTCGATCAGATACTCCGGTGCGGTCGCCGTGATGCTGTCGTCGACGTTGATCATGCCGTAGACATCATTGAACTTGGCTTTGACTTGATTGGCGATTGCGCGCAGCTCGGTATAGTTCGGGCCATGGATACGCGCCAGAATCTGCGCGCGAACGGGTGGACCCGGCGGGGTGAGAAAGAGCTTGATCAAGGCGGGACGAGAAGATTCACGCACCTTCTGGAGTGCGTGCCAGATGTCAGCAGCCACCACTTCGGTATCCGGTCGATCGTGCAAGGGGACCAGATTGACCCGGATCTGGGCGAGATTGCTGCCCTGGCGCATCATGTCGCCGCGAACCATGCCTGCAAACGTGAGTGGGCCCGTGCGCCCCAGAAACGTCTGGTAGTTGGTCACATAAGGGCTTTGCGATAAAACATGGGTCACGTTGTTGACGATGCGACCGGTCTCTTCCAGTGCGGTTCCTGCCGGTGTGTCGACTTCAATCAGGAACGTGCTGACGTTCCCTTCGGGCAGCATTTTGAGGCTGACGCCCGCAGGGCTTAAGGGGCCGTTCATACCGCTGGCTCGGATGAATTGCCACGCAGGCATCAACATGGAAGCCACCATAAGAAGGAGCACGAAAATCAGGAAGAACAACGAAAGCCCCCGGCTGCCAAGCAGCGGGCGAATCACGCGGGTGTAGCCGCGTTGAAGCCAGTCGGGGCGATGAGGCTCGTCGGGATGTTCCTCATGTGCCGCCATCTCTTTTTGTGCCTTGCCACGCAACCAAAGGTTCGCCGTCCAGGGGACGACGATGTACGCCAGAATAAGAGAAGCGACCATCGCAATAGGAACGTTGATCGGGATCGGCAGCATGAACGGCCCCATCATGCCGGTAACAAACGCCATCGGCACGAACGCCAGAATGACGGCGATGGTGGCAATGTTGGTGGGGTTGCCGATTTCGTTGGTCGCGCGCACCAATAAATCAGCAAACGATTTTTCCTTGCCTTCGTGGATGTGACGGTGGATGTTCTCGATCACGACGATGGCTGCGTCAACCAACAAACCCAGCGACAGAATCAAGGCGAACAACGATATTCGGTTGATGGTCTGCCCGATGACGTAACCGACACCCAGCACCACAAATAAAGTGAGCGGAACGGTGAGGGTGACGATGAGCGCTTCTCTCCAGCCGAGGAAGAAGAACAGAATGATGAGCACCACCAGAACGGCGATCATCAGATGTTCCATCAGCAAGTTGACGGCATCGTCCGCTCGTTTACCGTAGTCACGTGTCACGGTGACATGCACGTTCTGTGGCACCATTTGCTGCTCAACAACCTTGAGTTTATCCAGAACGCGCTGGGTTACCGTTACCGCATTCGCGCCGGCCCGCTTGCCAATGTTCAGGACAACCGCAGGATCGGTGCCACCAATCGCATAACCTTTAGGATTGCCTTTTCCATAGCCGAATTGCGAGTACTGCTCGTTTTCTTCAGGCGCCATTTTGATGTCTGCCACGTCACGCAGAAAAACCGGTCGTTGATCATGCGTGCCGATGATGATTTCACCGAGCTCCCCGGCATTGCTGAATGCGGCATTGACGCGCAGACTGGTCTGCTCGTTGTTGTTGACGATATGACCGCCAGGCATAACGACATTGGATGCTTTGAGTAAATCGAGCAGTTGACTGAGTGATACGCCGGAACTACTCAGCTTTTGCGGGTTAACCTGCACGGAAAGAATCTGACGATGACCGCCGATGACCCCACTGTTGCCCACATCCGGCACACTTTGAAGTTGGTCGAGCACACGCTGACCGAGTTCACGCAGTTCGACGCCGTTCATATCGGGGGAACTGAGCGTTATCGTCATGACGGGCACATCGGTAATGCCGATGCTTTTTACTAACGGCTGGCTCGTGCCGGGCGGCAGTTTGTCCATATTGCGCGAAAGCTGGTTGTAGAGCAGAAGCAGGCTCCGCTCTTCATCGCTGCCGACTTTAAACGCCACAGTAACGATGCCCATGTCATTAACGGCATAACCGTAGGTGTGATCGACACCCTTGATGCTGGCCATGATGGCTTCAAGGGGTTTGACGACCTGCTCCTGAATCTGTGCCGCACTGTTGCCGACGCGTTGCACCAGAATCTGAGCACCGGGCACCACGATTTCCGGGCTGTATAACCGGGGTGTGATGAAGAAGGCCATCAGGCCGAATAATGTCAGCGCCACCATGATCAAGGCCGTGATCTTGGAGTGCAAAAAGGCACGTGCCAGCTTGCCAGCCAGGTTGATGTTGGGCACAGATGCCTCTTTGGGCGTGTTCTTCAGTTCGCTCATGATGCAGGTTGTTCTTTGTCAGCAGATGCATTGGTCACGACAATACCGTTTTGCAGGCGATCATCGGATTTGGTTACGAGCCGTTCACCCGGCACGAGACCGGATAGAATGACTTGTTTGCCGTCAATCACATGGCCCAGCCGCACCATTCGGAACCACGTACGGTTCTGATCATCAAGCACGAACACGCCACGTATCCCGCCGCGATTGTGGATTGCAGAAAGGGGGACCAACATCCCGGTTTCATGAGCCACAGCAATCTCCACCACAACGTAGTTACCGCTGCGCACGTTGACGCTTTCCGGTACGCCGATCTTAACTGTGTGCGTGTGTGTTACGGGGTCAGTGGCATCGACCATGCGTTCAACCAGTCCCTGAAACTCGTGTTGCTCACCTTGAAAATCCGTGTAGCGGACGGTGACGGGCTTTCCAAGCGTCAAGGTGGCGAATGCTTGACTGGTGAGCTGGACATCAACTTGTTTGTGACCACTGCCTTGCAAGATCAGTAACGGGATTCCCGGGGAAGCCATTTGGCCGGAATCGACCATCCGACTGGTGATTGTGCCGCTGAACGGGGCCGAAATTTTGACGTAGCTGAGTTGAGACTCTGCCTGCTTCAATCCGGCTTGTGCCGCAGAGTAATTGCTTTGTGCGACCTTGTATGCCGTTTGCATCTGCTCGAACAGCTGCTTTGGAACAGCATTTTCCTTATAAAGCGATGAGTAGCGATCATAGTTGTTTTTTGCGTTTGATAAGGCAGCACGGGCCTTGTTGACTTCAGCTCGTGCCTGGTTGATGGCGCCGGTAACATCTGTGGAATCAATGGTGAGCAGCGTGTCGCCGGTTTTGACCGACTGTCCTTCATGAACATCCACACTACGCACGTAGCCCATAACCCGCGATGAAATCGAAATCTGATCCGAAGTAATCACAGAACCCGGAAACAGCGCAAAAACAGGCAACGACTGGTCATGCACCTTGAACAGTTCGGCCTGTGTTTTTATTTCGTTTTGAGTTGTCGAAGCCGGATGCTCATCGTGCCCACCGCAAGCGGAAAGTACGGATGCAATGGCGAGGAGAGCGACAACACCAACGATTTTTTTCGCGAAAGCATGATTATGAACGGACATGTTATTGAGGCACCTTGGAAACAGAAACAACGGCGGGCTGTGCATAAGCAGAACGCCGCGCGCTGGGCAGTGATGATTGGGTGGTCAGCGGTGTGGCTGAAATGGCGTCCGGTTCGAGTTGGCCGGTCGTCAATAGTAAGGTGGCACGTTGCAGGATCAACTCATATTGAGCCTGAACAAATTCTGCACGTGATTTATCCAGCTCCGCTTGCGTTTGCAGCAAGTTGGTCATGGTGGAAATCCCTTGCGCATACCGCAATTTTTCAAGGCGTGTGGCTTCTTCGCTCTGGGAAATTGCCAGTTTTTTCAAATCCAGCCGATTTTCAGCCAGCTGGGCAGCACGCCAGGTCTTACCTACTTGCGACATCAGCGTGTTGATGGCCATTTGCTGTTTCGACCGGGTGGCATTCAACCCGGCGACGGCGCGATCAACTTGACCAGAACGGGCGCCGAAATCAAGTATCTTCCAATTCAATACAGCGCCAACAGTATAAGAGTCGTTCTTGATTCCAAGATTTTCACTGTTCCAATCCTGTTGCGCCATGAGGTTGACGTGCGGCTTGTAGACCGAGCGTGCAGAGGATACCCCTGAACGTGCAGCATCAATTTGTTGATCAATGGCCAGAATCTGCGGATTGTTGCGCAGTGCCAAATTTCGCGCTTCTTCGAGGGTTCCAGAAAGTTTATTAATGTGAATCAACTCATTGATTTCAAATTGTTGATTACGCGGAACTCCCATGACGATGTGCAACCCATCCTTCGCGTCGGCCAATTGATCCAGTGCTTGTTGATGGCGGAGTTGAATATCTCCGAGGTTGACTTCCGATTTGAGTAGATCACTTTTGGAAACCACCCCCTGCAGATACATTTTATTGCTCAGATCACGATAGGATTTCGCCGCTTCAACCGCCTGCTGTGTCACTTTTACAAACGCGTGCGCCGCATCAATGCCCGCGTAGGCGGTGACAACCTGCAAGATAAGCTGCTGTTTCGCCGCCCGATCGCCCGATTGCGCCGCACGCAATAAAGCTTCGGCGCGTGATTTCATCCCGCTTATTTTGCCGCCGTTATATATCGGAACTGACAGCTTCAGGCTGGTTTGAAAATTATGGTGCCAGCCAGGGTGATTCAGGCTATCGGGTGGATTGCTGCTTGCGCCGGGCAGATTGCTGAAAGTCGGTCCGGCCTCCTGAAAGAATTGCTGAACGCCAAAATCATTGAATGTGGCCTGACCCTGATTGAGCTTCATACCAAATACGTTCAGGGCATTGTTGGAAGCCACACCACCAAATGAGAGATCGAGTTGCGGCAAACGATTCCCGCTGGCTTCCTTAATTGCGCCCTTGGCCTCATCAATCATGGCCTGGGATTGCTGCATCATCGGATTCTGGGTCAGCGCATTTTGAATTGCCTGCTGAATACTCAGTCCTTGCGCGTTCTGTGATTTCGCATCACCGGCTTGAGTGCCAAGATCAGGCAGCGTTTGGGAGAACCCTGATGATTGCGCGGTGATCAGAATGAATGCTGTTGTTGCCAGAACGGGGGTTTTCACCGTAAACGGACCTCTTTTATATGCGCTCAAAATGGAATTTAATATTTTAAATCTTTGGGTTGCCAAGGATTTTTCACCTTTCGATTCAAAGTCAGCGTGCTGCGTGAACTGGGCCGCCACAGGATTAATGATTCTACTAAGGTGCCTGATTGTAAATAAATTAAGCACGCATACAAGTTATTTATTAGTATTTTCTAATATACCATTTGTCTGATGCACAACTATCTGATGTGTATCGAAGTTGCGTTTCATTGAATGCATGCACCAGCGAGGATGCTGATCTTTGGGTAAGATGCGTGCAATCAAATCCATCCATCTTTGCTGATACAACATGCGTCGCATCGCGCTCACTCTTGAATACGACGGTTCCAGATATCATGGTTGGCAGCGCCAATCGGAGGTTGACTCAGTTCAGGCGCGGCTTGAAACCGCGTTGTCTCGCGTGGCCGATTCGCCTGTGGAAGTGGTCTGTGCCGGGCGAACCGATGCGGGTGTGCATGCCAGCCATCAGGTTGTTCACTTTGATACCGAGGCGATTCGTTCCGAGCGGGCATGGCTGCTTGGTGTCACCCAGTCTCTGCCGTCTGACATCAGCATCTTGTCTGCTCGGGTTGTTGATTCTGAGTTTCATGCCCGATTCAGTGCAACCGCACGTAGCTATCGCTACATTATCTTGAATCGAATGACGCGTTCTGCACTGCAACGCGGGCGGGTCACGTGGTGGCGCGGTTCGCTGGATGAGGGTGCCATGCACGAGGCAGGTCAATATTTACTGGGTGAGCATGATTTCAGTAGTTTTCGCGCGAAGGATTGTCAATCAATCAGCCCTGTGCGCCATATTGAATCCTTAAGTTTTCGTCGTCAGGGCGAATACGTTTATATGGATATTACAGCCAACGCCTTCCTGCATCACATGGTGCGCACTATTGTGGGCACGCTGTTGCCGGTGGGGGCAGGGGAGCAGCCTGCCGATTCGCTTCGGGATATTCTTCTGGCCAAGCATCGTTCGGCCGCGGGTATGACAGCGCCCGCGGATGGACTTTATCTGGTCAATGTTCGTTATCCCGATTCGTTTGGCATCAAGCAAGCCGGGTCAAAACCGGTATTTTGGGCCTCTGGCTGCGAAATGCAGTCGGGTTGCTGCTAGAATCCTGCCTTTAATTTACGTGTTGAGGATTAATTTCCCCATGGCCCTTAAGATGGCCCCATCCATACCGACGGCCCAATCGAGCTCAAGATCAGCTCGCTTTGCAGAGGACGCCTCTTTCGTTCGGCCAGAGCGTACGCGGGTGAAAATTTGCGGGTTGACCCGGACGGAGGATGTGGATGCGGCCGTTCAGTATGGTGCGGATGCGGTCGGGTTTGTGTTCGTGCCTGCAAGCAAGCGAAATCTCGCGCCAGAAGCAGCTTTGGCGTTATTCGATCGTGTACCGCCGTTCGTGCAATCGGTAGCACTTTTCCTGGATGCCGACGAGTCGCTGGTCGAGACCGTCATCAGCAAGCTCTCGCCCGACCTGCTGCAATTCCATGGACATGAAACCGGTGCGTACTGCCGTCAGTTTGGTTGCCCGTACATCAAGGCGCTCGGCACGGATTTGTTTGTCGATCCATCAAGTGATTTGCTGGGCCATGCATTGGCAGATCACGCGACAGCGCGTGGTTTTCTGCTGGATAGCCATGCCACCGGCGCACTGGGCGGCACAGGCACGCGTTTCGATTGGCAACATTGGCCGCAAGGCCAATATCCATCGGTACCTTTCATATTGGCAGGTGGGCTTGATGTCACCAACGTAGGCGAAGCGATCAAGAGCTTGCAGCCTTACGCGGTTGACGTTTCCAGCGGCGTTGAAACGGCGCCCGGAATCAAGTCAGCTAAAAAAATTCAGGAATTTATGAACAAGGTGAACCCAATTGGATAACCCCGAAAATCGAAAAATCAACTCAACTATAGCGGCCTTTGATGCAGCCACCTTCAATTTCGCACAATACCCGGATGAGCACGGTCGCTTTGGTGAGTTTGGCGGCAAGTACGTCGCGGAAACACTGATGGAAGCGATTGGCGAACTTCAGGATGCGTATGCGACATTTCGCAACGATCCAGAGTTCATTCGCGAATTTGAAACCGACTTGAGAGATTACGTTGGCCGCCCATCGGCAATGTATTACGCCGCACGCATGAGTGAAGCCTATGGTGCGCAAATCTGGTTGAAACGAGAAGACTTGAATCACACCGGTGCGCACAAGATAAACAATGCCATCGGTCAGGCATTGCTCGCCAAACGCTTGGGCAAAACGCGCATCATCGCAGAAACCGGAGCCGGTCAGCATGGGGTTGCCACTGCGACAGTGGCTGCACGACTCGGCCTTGAGTGTGTGGTGTATATGGGCGCAGAAGATGTCGCCCGTCAGCAGCCCAACGTTTTCCGTATGAAATTACTGGGCGCGAAGGTGGTGCCTGTCGAATCAGGCACACGTACACTCAAAGATGCGTTGAACGAAGCCATGCGTGACTGGGTTACGAATGTCGATAACACGTTCTACATCATCGGCACCGTGGCAGGGCCGCACCCCTACCCGCAGATGGTTCGTGATTTTCAGTCGGTTATCGGCAAAGAAGCCCGTGCTCAGATGCTTGAGAAAACAGATCGTCTACCGGATGCCGTCGTCGCCTGTGTCGGCGGTGGCTCGAACGCCATCGGTATCTTCCACGCCTTCCTCAACGATAAGGATGTGGCACTTTATGGTGCGGAAGCGGGAGGTGAGGGCGTAGCAACCGGCCGTCATGCGGCACCGTTGACTGCAGGGCGCCCCGGTGTGCTGCACGGCAACCGTACCTATCTCATGGAAGACGAGAATGGCCAAATCATCGGTACACACTCCATTTCTGCAGGCCTGGATTATCCGGGCGTGGGGCCGGAACACAGCTGGCTCAAGGATCTTGGGCGTGTAACTTATGATGCGATCACAGACGCCGAAGCCATGAGCGCGTTCCATGATGTCATGCGTTATGAGGGGATCATTCCAGCGTTAGAATCTGCACATGCCTTCGCCTATGCCAAAAAACTTGCCCCTCAATACGGTAAGGACAAAATCATTCTGGTGAATTTGTCCGGTCGTGGTGACAAAGACATCAATACCGTGGCCAAGATGGAAGGGATCAACCTATGAGCCGTATCAGTCCGTTATTCGAACAACTGCGGCAGCAAAACCGTACCGCTCTGATCCCGTACATCACTGCGGGAGATCCCCATCCTGATGCCACGGTCGGTATCATGCATGCCTTGGTCGAAGGCGGAGCTGACATGATCGAGCTCGGTGTTCCTTTTTCCGACCCGATGGCCGATGGCCCGGTCATTGCCTCAGCGCACGAGCGCGCGCTGGCGCACCATGTCGGTTTGATCCATGTTCTTGATATGGTCAAATCATTCCGCGAGACCAATCTAAAGACACCGGTCATTCTGATGGGCTATCAGAATCCGATTGAAGCCATGGGCATAGATCGTTTTGCCGAACTGGCACAAGCGGCGGGGCTCGATGGCGTGTTGACAGTCGATTTGCCTCCAGAGGAAGCTGAGCCCGCTTCCAGGGCCTATCGTGCCGTTGGCATCGATCCCATTTTCTTGATTGCACCGACGACCCATGCCGAACGCGTGCGTCACATCGCGAAAGTGGCCAGTGGCTTTATTTATTATGTTTCACTCAAAGGTGTAACAGGCGCGGCCAACCTGGATACCGATGCCTTGGCCGGTCGATTGCAGGAAATCCGCAGCGACTGCGGCCTTCCTGTTGGCGTTGGGTTTGGCATCAGAAATGCAGAAACGGCTGCCGCTGTCGGCAAAGTGGCCGATGCCGTGATTATTGGCAGTGCGTTGGTGCAATTGATCGCTGATTCTGCAGCCGGTGCCAACACGGACAATTGGGCCGCACTACGCCAGAAACTCCAGGACTTCATGGCGCAGATCCGGGTTGCGCTTGATCAAAAAACCCAAAATTAACAATAGTTTGGTGAATGGACAGAACTTGAGGCAAAGACTATGAGCTGGCTGGAAAAATTATTGCCATCACGTATTCGTATCCAAAGCGCAGAAAAACGCGGTGTACCGGAAGGACTATGGATCAAGTGCGAAGGCTGTGATGCCGTGCTGTACCGCGATGAACTCAAGCGGAATCAGCAGGTATGCCCGAAGTGCGAACATCATATGCGGATTCCCATGCGGGAACGTCTGGATCATTTTCTGGACGAAGCGGGACGAGAAGAACTGTTCGCCAATATCTCTCCTGTGGATATGCTCAAATTCCGTGATCAGAAAAAATATCGTGACCGTATCTCTGCCAGCCAGAAAGCGACAGGAGACCAGGACGCGCTGATTGTGATGCGTGGCCGCCTGAATGAATTGCCCGTTGTTGTGGCCGGGTTCAATTTCGCCTTTATGGGTGGATCGATGGGTTCTGTGGTTGGCGAAAAATTCGTCCGGGCTGTTCAGACTGCAATCGATCAAAAGATTGCGCTTGTGTGCTTTACCGCCTCCGGTGGCGCACGAATGCAGGAAGCGCTGTTTTCATTGATGCAGATGGCAAAAACTTCGGCAGCACTGACCCGGCTCAGCAAGGAAGGTTTACCCTATATCGTGGTATTGACCGATCCGACCATGGGGGGTGTTTCCGCATCGCTTGCGATGCTGGGTGATATTCAGATCGCCGAACCGAACGCACTGATTGGTTTTGCAGGACCACGGGTTATTGCGCAAACCGTGCGCGAAAAGTTGCCCGACGGTTTCCAGCGCAGCGAGTTCCTGCTAGCACACGGTGCGATCGACCTGATCGTTCCAAGACAGCAGCTCAAGGAAAAAATCGCTGATCTGATCGCGATCATTCAGCATCGCGACGCGCCAGTCGCCAAAGCCTGACGCCGTTATCTGTGCGTCACACACCCGCCGAACAGGCACCTTTGCCCGAGTGGTTATCTTGGCTTGAAGCCAGAAATCCTGCGCGGATCGACCTTGGGCTTGATCGAGTCGCCCAAGTCTGGCGAAAACTCAAACAGGCAGGTAATCTGGTTGTGCCGAAGGTGATAACCGTCGCCGGCACGAATGGCAAGGGTTCTTCCGTTGCCCTGCTCGAAGCCATTTTACTGGCGGAAGGCTATCGCGTGGGCGCGTACACATCCCCGCATATCGAGCGCTTCAACGAGCGCATCCGTCTCATGGGCGCAGACATAACAGACCATCAACTGGTTGACGCCATGCACCAGCTCGCAGCCACGGCGGGTTCCGAGGCGCTTACCTACTACGAGTGGGCCACGCTGGCCGCTTTCCTTGCGTTCTGCTCTGCAAATCTGGATATATGGATACTGGAGGTTGGACTGGGCGGGCGTTTGGATGCGGTCAATATTCTGGATGCCGATCTTGCTTTGATTACAAACATCGGGCTCGATCACCAGGCTTATCTGGGCGATACACGCGCTCAAATCGGGTATGAGAAAGCAGGGGTCCTGCGTAAGGGGCAGCCGGCTGTCTATGCCGATCCCGACCCGATTGAGTCCGTGATCAAACATGCGAATGCGATCGGTTGTCCCCTGTTTGTACGCGGAAGGGACTTCATGGTCGAAGCTGATGCCACAGGTTGGCGGCTAGGGCAGGCTGATCAATCTTCTTTCTGGCCACTACCGGGCATGTTCGGTCGCACTCAGGTCGATAATGCAGCGGGCGTTGTTGCCTTGCTGCAACACCCGAGAAGCCCGCTTTGCATTGGTATTTCCTCGATTGAGGCCGGGATCAGATCAGCCAAGAACACAGGACGGTTTGAGATATGGTTGCATGAGGGACGTCAGGTCATACTTGATGTGGCGCACAATCTGGAGTCTGTCAGAGTGTTGCTCGATAACCTGCATATATTGGCCACACCATCCAGACGGCTTGCCGTATTTGGCGCGCTTGACGATAAACCGATTGAAGCAATGATCTCACTGTGTCGTCCGAATTTTGATGAATGGTATCTGGGTCAGCTCGACTCAGTTCGCAGTGCATCAATTGCTCGGCTGTCATCGGCACTTGATCGCCCCCAAATCCGTGAAACGAGTATCACAAGTGCGTATAATGCCGCTTTCGCTCACAGTGCGGTCGGCGATCAGCTCATCGCTTTCGGTTCCTTTTATACCGTAAGCGCCATAAGACACGTTTTGAGTCAATCAGGTGCGCATCTTGTCTGAACATGAACAACAGCCCAAACCCACAAATCGACTCAGGCAGCGGCTTGTTGGCGGTTTGGTCGTTTTGGCGTTGGCTGTATTGCTCCTTCCCTTGTGGCTTGATAATGGCGGGCTGAAAACACCAGGGGTTCAGCCCGTTCCGAAGGCGCCCTCAATTACTCAACCTGCCGAAATTACCATTCCCACACCCCCAACCGCCGAGCAACAGATTCTGGAAAATCCTCCAGCCTCGACTGTCCCTGCAACTGAACCAAAGCCAACGGATGAGATGGTATCCTCAGATGAAACTCAGCTGGCCAGCGGTTCGGTATCTTCATCCGAATCAACCGCTCCTAGCTCAACAACTCAGACACCAGCACCATCTGTTCAGAGCGAATCGGTTAAAAAGCCTGCTCCTGTAGCCCCGGCTGCGCCGGCTACACCTGTTGCTAAAACGCCAGCGCCGAGTACCGAAAAGGCCGACGATACCAAACCTATTCAAGTGACAAGCCCTGCACCGGTTTCCGATAATCAATTGTGGGTCGTTCAATTGGGTAGTTTCTCTGACGAGCTCAATGCAAAGGGCTTGGCGCGATCAGTTTCTGAGGCGGGCTTTAAAGTTGAAATTACCCCGCTTTTTGCCAAAAAGGGCACGGTATGGCGGGTGCGGGTTGGGCCATACACAAACCGTGAGATGGCGATGAAGGCAACCACAAAGCTCCGTGAAAAACTTGGCCGTGATGGCTTGGTCATGCCGAAGTAGATTGTGGTTTTTCGACCTGATTTTCTGGATGAATAGGTAATTTATGGTTGTTCTTGATTGGGTCATCGTTGCCGTCGTACTGGTTTCCACCCTGATTTCTCTGGTGCGTGGTTTCGTCAAGGAAGTTCTTTCCCTGTTGACTTGGATTGCGGCTTTCGGTGTCGCACTTGGGTTTTCTCAACCTGCTTCTGCCTATATTCCGCAGGCAGTGGATATTCCTTCCGCCCGAGTGGCACTTGCCTTCCTTGCCTTGTTCGTTCTGGTGCTGATTATTGGCGGAATCATTAACTGGGCGGTTTCTACCGCCGTCAATAAAACGGGATTAAGTGGCACGGATCGCTCTGTCGGTATGGTTTTTGGATTGGCTCGGGGTGTTTTCATCATTGCCATCCTGGTGTTGCTCGCGCATTTGACCGCCATGCCGAAGGAGAGTTGGTGGCAGTCTTCAGTGCTTGTTCCACAATTCCAGATCGTATCTGACTGGATTCTGGCCTTGCTTCCTGCCGACATTGCACAACATTTTCAGTCGTAACGCATTGATTTAAATAGTGCGTCTTGACGCTAAATTTTTCTATCGGGGTTGATCATTCATGTGTGGCATTATCGGAATCGTGGCCAATGGTCCAGTAAATCAGATGTTGTTTGATGGCTTGACGCTGCTGCAGCATCGTGGACAGGACGCCGCTGGCATTCTGACCTGTGAATCGGATCGGCTCTTCTTGCGCAAGGAAAATGGCCTCGTCAAAGATGTGTTCCATACCCGTCACATGCGTCAGTTGCATGGTCATATGGGTATCGGACATGTGCGCTACCCGACAGCAGGTTGTGATTCATCCGCAGAAGCCCAGCCGTTTTATGTGAATGCGCCTTTTGGGATTGCGCTCGGCCATAACGGCAACTTGACCAATGTGGACGAGTTGCGGGCATCGGTGCAAAAGACCGATCACCGGCATATCAATACCAACTCCGATTCTGAAGTCCTGCTGAATGTGTTCGCGCATGAACTCTCTGCGGTAGCAGGTGATGAGCCCAAGGTCGAAGATGTGTTTTCCGCCATCAGCGGTGTACACCGACGAGCCAAGGGTGCTTATGCCGTCATCGGCCTGATTGCGGGGCGCGGTATTTTTGCATTCCGTGACCCTTGGGGGATTCGCCCCGTATGTTACGGCCAACGCAAGCATGAATCGGGAAAGACCGAATACATGATCGCCTCCGAGTCAGTGGCAATTGAAGCGAGCGACTTTGAATTGGTCCGTGATCTGGCACCCGGTGAGGCCATCTTCATCAGCCCGGAAGGGGAGGTGAGTTTCAAGCAGTGCGCAGAGCACTCGCAATACACACCGTGCATTTTTGAATTCGTTTATCTTGCTCGCCCGGATTCCATCATAGATGACGTCTCCGTATACCGCGCCCGGATGCGCATGGGTGAAAAACTGGCAGCCAAAATCCTGCGCGAATGGCCAGACCACGATATCGATGTCGTGATACCGATTCCCGATACCAGTCGGACTGCCGCCCTTGAAATTGCATTCAACTTGAATCTCAAATATCGCGAAGGCTTCGTCAAGAATCGCTATATCGCGCGCACCTTTATTATGCCGGGGCAGGAAATGCGCAAGCGTTCCGTCCGCCAGAAGCTCAACGCGATTGATCTCGAGTTCCGGGGTAAAAACGTGCTGCTTGTCGATGATTCGATCGTCCGCGGCACCACATCGAGCGAGATTATCCGCATGGCGCGCGAAGCAGGTGCTAACAAGGTCTACCTGGCTTCTGCTGCGCCGCCGGTTCGTTACCCCAATGTATATGGAATCGACATGCCGACCGCGAACGAGTTTGTTGCTCATGACCGTGACGTCGAGCAAATTCGTGCCGCTATCGGTGCAGACTATTTAATTTATCAAGATCTTGACGATCTGATCGAATCGGTTCGGGCGGGCAATCCTTCATTGAAATCATTCGATTGCTCCTGCTTCACCGGCGATTACATCACCGGCGATATCGATCAGAACTATCTTGATTTACTGTCCAGCCGTCGCAGTGATCATTCCAAGAATCCAACAAGCCAGAAATCCAGAGATATTGTTGCCGTCGGTTTATACAATGTGCAGTAATCGGTTCAACCACGCATTACAACGGGTGTTTCTTGCAGGCTTGCTTCTATTTACTGTCGGCTTCGGCGCACGGGCCCAAGCAATGAATCCGAGCACCACAGTTCTTCCCACTTCTGTTGTTACGGCACAAAAACAGGTACATAGTCTGTTGATGAACAGTGGTGCAGGGGATGCACCTTTCATCATCATTGATGCATCAGATCAAAAGTTATATCTATTTGAACGCAATCAGCTTAAGTTGATGTTTCCGGTTTCGACCTCTGCTGTCGGTGTCGGTTCGGCAGAGGGCAGCAACCGAACCCCATTAGGGCTTCATCGAATTGCCGAAAAATTCGGTGATGGCGAGCCCATCGGCATGATATTCAAGGCGCGCCAGCCGACAGGTAAATTGGCAGCCATACAAACCAAGCCCATCAAGGGCGATGGCGATGATGTAACCACGCGCATCATGTGGCTCCAGGGCATGCAACCGGGCGTCAACGAAGGGAAGGGCGTGGATTCCCACGCGCGCTATATTTATATTCACGGCACACCGGAGGAAGGGTTGATCGGTCGCCCCGAGTCCCACGGTTGCATTCGTATGAACAACACACAAGTGATTGAATTGTTCAATCAGGTTCCGGTCGGCACGCTGGTTGATATCGTTACGTAAGCTCTGAGTAATTCCATCTCGGAATTTTCAGAGGGCAAAAATCAAAAACGGAATCTCAAATTAAACCAGGGATTCCCTCTATAAACTCATTTATTCCCAGGAGGAATCCATGCCCGCTTACCGTTCCCGCACGACAACGCATGGTCGCAATATGGCTGGCGCTCGCGCTCTGTGGCGTGCCACCGGCATGAAAGAAGGCGATTTCGGCAAACCGATTATTGCCGTTGCCAATTCGTTTACGCAGTTTGTTCCGGGGCACGTGCATCTGAAAGACATGGGGCAACTGGTGGCGCGTGAAATTGAAAAAGCAGGCGGTGTTGCCAAAGAATTCAACACAATAGCGGTAGATGACGGCATCGCCATGGGCCACGGTGGCATGCTGTACAGCCTGCCATCACGTGATTTGATCTCAGATTCAGTTGAGTACATGGTTAATGCGCATTGCGCCGATGCGCTGGTCTGTATTTCAAACTGTGACAAAATCACACCGGGCATGCTCAATGCAGCATTGCGTCTGAATATCCCTGTTGTCTTCGTTTCGGGTGGCCCGATGGAAGCGGGTAAAACCCGTTTGGCTGGAGAAATAGTCAAACTGGATCTGGTCGATGCCATGGTTCAGGCAGCCGACGATTCAGTGAGTGATGA
>NCKC01000097.1 GCA_002282715.1 Halothiobacillus sp. 15-55-196
CGGACACAGCCAACGGATCAGCAACCGGATTTGGAGCTGGTTTAGGGATGTACCCGGTCTGCACCGGATAGAACCCCCGTTGGCGGCACCCCGCGAACAACTTTACTACCTGCACACCGATGCCATGGGCACGCCGAGACTGGCGACCGACGCCAAACAGCAGGTGGTCTGGCGTTGGAACGAGGATGTGTTCGGGGCGGCCGTTGCAGCGGAACAGGAACGGCATGGAGATCGAAATGATCGGGATCATCGTGACCATGACTGGGATCACGGCCGACGCCACGACATCGAAGTCAATCTGCGGTATCCGGGGCAGTACTACGACACCGAAACCGGATTGTTCTACAACTGGAATCGGTACTATGACCCGAACACTGGGCGGTATGGGCGGAGCGATCCTCTTGGTCTACTCGCCGGAATAAATACGTATGCATACGTTGAGGAGAGTCCCCTTAGTCACTTCGACTATCGTGGCACGGCATCAAACGAGATGCCTGGCAACAACCAAGCGCAGAACCGCCAAATTGATGCCATATGCTCACAATTAGGGTTAAACAGAGATCAAAGACAGCAATTGCATTACGAAATTTCCGGCCAGAACTACGGCTACCATGAGGTGTACCAGATCGCAATCAGCATGTTTGGCGGAAAGTGAGGTTTTCATGGACTTTGAAAAGTTGATTGGACTCTATTCTTGGGGCTGGTCCATTGTCTATGATCAGATTTTATCTATTGAGTTTGGTGAAGCTCACTTGAACATAAGGGAGCCTGTGAAGAGCGTATCACCCTCAGAGAAAATAACCCGCGCAATGGCCAGAAGAAAAATAACCCCTGTTGGTCAGTGGAATATAACGTTTGAGGCAGGTTTCTGGGTTGCCTCTTCCTTTTTTTCCAGTACATCAAGCGAGCAAATCGAAGGGGCCGACGCTCGAGAAACGCTGAAAGACATGGATGGTCAGGTGCTTAGTAGAGTCGACATAGAGGAAAATTTCTTAAGGCTTCACTTTGATCTTGGGGGCACGCTGGAAGTGCCGAGAAAACCCGACAGGGCAACCTGTGAAATATATTTTAATAATTGCCATGTGACATCCTTTTTTTGACGTCTGTCAACGCTAAATAGAAATGTCCCTTTTGCCTGTTTCGCTTCTGTTGCCGGGTCGCGTTTTTCCCATCGGTGGCGGACTTGCCGAAGGGAGCATTTCTCCAAGGGTGATTTGCTGCTGGCTTATGCCCTCCGTTTGATTTGATCCGTTTTGCAAGTGCCATTTCAACCCGAAAAGCAGGCCATTGCATCCCTAACAATGATATATAGGAATTCAGGGTACCATCTCTATCCAACCATACCGAAATGGCCCTGAATCACATTCTTGGAATCGCGCAGTTCATCCAGATAGTCCGCCCACACCTGCATCATCTTCTTGCGGGTTTCTAGATGTTTGGTGCGGTTGTAGGCCCTGCCCAGTGGATCACGGACGGCATGGGCAAGCTGAAGCTCGATGACCTCCGACCGAAAGCCATGCACCTCTTCAAGTACTGTACGCGCCATGGCTCTAAAGCCATGTGCGGTGATCTCCTTGCTGGTATCCACACCTAAGCGCTTCAGAGCAGCGTTGATTGTGTTATCCGACATGCAGCGCTGATCACTTCGGGCGCTGGGAAATACATAGCGTGCATGGCCGGTAAGAAGTTGCAATTCGCCCAAGGTTTTCACTACCTGTTGTGCCAACGGGACAATGTGATCCTGCTTAGTCTTGGGGGTGGTGTACCGCCATTCATTGGCTTCCCAATCAATATGCGCCCATTCCATCGATCGAAGTTCTCCCGGACGCACGAATACCAGTGGTGCAATGATCAATGCGGCTTTGGTGATGGGGGAACCTTCGTAGGATGACATGACACGCAACAGGGGGCCAATGTCTTTGGGTTCTGTGAGGCTGGCAAGATGATTTGCCTTGTTGGGGGCCAATGCCCCTCTGAGCGCTTGAGTCGGTTCATTCACCGCGCGGCCTGTGGCAATGGCGTAGCGCATCACTTGGCCAATGTTCTGTTTGATGCGGTGGGTGGTTTCAAAGATGCCGCGTGATTCGATCCGCTGCAAGAGAGCCAGTACATCGGGCGCGGTAACTTGATCGACCGGCTTGCGACCAATATGCGGGAAAACCTCCACCTCAAGACGCCTAATTACCTTGTCGCGGTATTTTAGGGATTTGTCGGCAAGGAATTTTTCTGCCCATTCTTGCGCGACTGCTGCGAATGATCCCGGCAGCGATTCGCCCGCCCGAATCATGGCATCAATCTTTTCAGCTTCGGCTTTTTCGCGCATGGCTTCAGAGATCGTGGTTTTTTCGGCCTTGCGCAATTCGGCGGGGTCAGTGCCGTTGGCTACCAGTTGACGGGCTTCATCGCGGTAGGCTCGGGCCTGCTTCAGATTCACATCTGGATAAGTGCCCATACTCAGTGTCTTGCGCTTACCGTCAAAACGATAATCAAAACGCCACCACTTACCGCCAGTCGGTTGAATCAGCAGATACAAACCCTTTTCATCGGATAGCTTGAACGCCTTGCTGGTGGGCTTTGCGGCCTTGATGGCGGTATCTGTGAGTGCGGCCATGACGGTAACTCCTGAATTTTGACGGTAACTTTACGACGACAGGTCGCTGTTACCGTCAAAGTTACCGCCAAGAACCGCTGGCTGTAAAGGAATCTTTCTGGACGTTATGAGCATAAAAAAACCCGCAAACCATCACAGAATGCGGGTTTAATTAAGTTTTAAGAATCTTATCGGACGCTATAAAACAATCACTTGGTGCCTAGGAGA
>NCKC01000098.1 GCA_002282715.1 Halothiobacillus sp. 15-55-196
AATGGAGCAAGGCACTGGGTGATGGCACCATTGCCTGGGGCGAATCCATTTTAGGTGATATTTCTGGTAATCAGGGAAAAGCGTAAAAACACATAGGGGCACCTCGAAAGGTTTTAGAGGTGCCCTATATTGTGTAGATAGAGGGGCATTTCTACTTCACATCGACACTAAGTTCATCGGCTGCTTGTGAGACAAGTGATAAAAGCCTAGAATTACTGGCTTGGTTTTTATTGAATCAAGGATTTTATTCAATCAAAGTACGCACGCCGCAAGGCGAGTGGGCAACCTTTGATCCAATAAGATTTTCAATTTGCTTTATTAAGGAGAAGCCATGTCTGTTAAGCATCCCGTTGTGGCTGTCACCGGTTCGTCCGGCGCTGGCACCACCACTGTAAAGCGTGCTTTTGAACACGTATTTCGTCGCGAGTCGCTCTCGCCTGTGGTGATCGAAGGCGATAGCTTCCATAGCCTGTCACGGGTGGATTTTAGAGAAGCGGTCAAAAAGGCGGAAGCGCTTGGCAATTTCTCTTTCTCCCATTTCGGTCCGGAAGCCAACCACTTCGACAAACTGGCCGAACTGTTCAAAACCTACGGCGAAACAGGCACAGGCAAAAAGCGCTACTACATCCACAGCGATCAGGAAGCGGCAGAACACAATGCACGCCTGAACACCAACCTTAAACCCGGGGAGTTTACTCCTTGGGAAGATATTCCTGCTGGCTCGGATTTGCTTTTCTATGAAGGTTTACACGGTCTGGTCAAAACCGACTCGATCGATGCGTCCGCTCATGTGGATCTGGGCGTGGGCGTTGTCCCTATCATCAACCTGGAATGGATCCAGAAAATCTTCCGTGACAACGCTGAACGAGGCTATTCTGCGGAAGCGACGGTGGATACGATCCTTCGCCGGATGCCGGACTATATAAACCATATCACGCCGCAATTCTCGCGCACGGATATCAATTTCCAGCGCGTGCCTACTGTCGATACCTCAAACCCGTTCATCACGCGTGACATTCCAACCCCCGATGAGAGCTTGGTCATTATCCGCTTTTCAAACCCCGAGAAAATCGGAGCTGATTTCCCTTATCTGCTATCGATGATTCCCAACTCATTTATGTCTCGGTATAACACCATCGTTGTTCCAGGCGGCAAAATGAGCTACGCAATGGACTTGATCCTCACACCGGTCATCCACAACATGATCGAGCAACGCAACGCCTGATAACTGCTCTCCGGTCAATCAAGAAAACCCGCTGTATTCAGCGGGTTTTTTATTGACCACATCGGCCACGGTCTGGCTTCCAAACAAAAAAAAGCGCCCGTAAAGGGCGCCTTTTAATCGACTCGTTATAACAGATGACAAGTTAAAGGAAGATCACTTGCCCAGCTTGGCCGGATCAATCGTCTTGGCGCCTTCATACTGGCTGTACTCAACGAGCGAACCATCATAAAGACGGGCTTTCTTGTCACCCACGATTTCATGGGTCACAAACCAAAGGCCGGATGCCAGATGACCGGTGTTGCAGTAGTCGATGATCTCCTTACCCGAATTCAAACCGACCGCTTTGAACATGGATTCATAGCTGGCTTTGGGCAGGAAGCGTGCAGAAGCCCCATCGGCAGTGGTCAGGAGATCTGGCGGAACGTTCTTAGCACCCGGCAGATGACCAGACAGTTCTTTGGATTTGGTGAAAACCCCCATGTACTGGTTGGTTGGGCGGGCGTCGGCAAGTTCGACAGCGCCCGGTTGTTCAAGGGCTTTTTTGACATCCTGATAAGTCGCAAGAATATTCTTGCGCTCGGCAGTAGCAACCCAGTTGCCAGCGGAAGCGGCAGGTGAATCGGTCGCCGCTGGCATGCCGTCTGCCAACCATTGGGCCATACCACCATTCAAAATGGCCATGTTGTCCTGACCGTAGTATTTCAACTGCCAGTACAAACGAGTGGCTTCGTCAACGTCTGGAGTAGAAAGACCTTTGGGCACGATCACAATGGGCTGATCTTTGTTCACGCCCCATGATTGAACCAGTTTCTCGAAGGCCGCCTTTTCAGGGATAACACCCGGTACCTTCTTGCCATCGATGTCACGCGTGACACGGATCGCCTTGAAATCGACAAACGATGCGCCCGGTACATGCCCGCTCACGGTCACGGCAACTTTCTTGCCCTTAATCTCTTTGATCTCAGGGGCAGTCGTGAAATCTTTCATGGTGCCACCGACCTGCAGCACCTTGACGTCGTTCAAATGTGCGTTCAGCCATGCCGGATCAACCAACGGCCCCGGCACAGTAACCGCAAACGCGCTTTGTGCCGCGAACGATGCCGCGATCACAGCGGGCACAAATACAAACTTCTTGAAATTCATTCGTCTAAACTCCTTCTTTAACAACAATTAACCGTCAGATAGCCTATGGCGCATCCAACCACCCCTGTGAGATGCAAACCAGAAAGTTGCATCACCTATCAAAACACATTGGCCCAATAGTGACAATGCGCGTTTTTTTATGCCGAATAACGCTGCAGCCCGACCTGTTGCACCAACGTTAATAAAGCATAGATATCAATAAACTCCTCGCTCAAAACATTCTTCGAGCGATCTTCGGCAACATCGACAGGCAGTTCGCTATCGCCCGTCCAGCTCAGAGACTCATCCCGAGCGATGAGTAACCGTCGAATCTGTGGTTGGCACAAACGGACCAACATCATCAACCAACGGGAAACCAACCAGGATGGGCGTGCCCGATTAATGACAAAGGCGTCAGGCA
>NCKC01000013.1 GCA_002282715.1 Halothiobacillus sp. 15-55-196
TAAGCGATAGCCCCGATTACATCGAGCCGCCAGGGCCGGATCGTGCGTTACCAGAACCAACGAGGTTTGATGCCGATCGCGCAGCGCGAACAGCAAATCGATGATGCGCTCGCCGGTCGCGGTATCGAGCGAACCTGTCGGTTCATCGGCGAACAGAATGGCTGGCGTTCCGGCAAACGCCCGCGCCAGGGCAACCCGCTGTTGTTCGCCGCCTGAAAGCACCTTGGGCAGATGGTGCAGGCGGTGACTCAAACCCACTTCTTCCAGCGCGGATTTGGCCCTTGCGGTACTGTCGGGTACGCCCTGCAATTCCAGCGGCAAGGCCACATTTTCCAGAGCCGTCAAACCATCGATCAGTTGAAACGACTGAAAAACAAAACCCACCCGGCCCGCACGGACGGCGGCTCGTTCATCCTCGTTCAGGTTATTCAAGGTAAAACCCGCCAATTCGACTTCACCGCTTGTCGGCGTATCCAAGCCTGCCAGCAAAGCCAGCAAGGTAGACTTGCCCGCCCCCGACGCCCCCATCAAAGCCACGGCCTCACCCGTGGCAACTGTTAAACTCGCTTCACGCAGAATGGTCAGAGGTTCGTTCCCGGGCGCTGTGACGGTTATAGAAACCCGCAGCGCACGCAGAATCAAGGCACTATCCTCCGGTGGCGAGGCGGCATGAGAAATAGTTTGGGGCTCAGGAGGCATCGCATGAAATTCCTTTGGCTATTATCGGGAAGCTCGAAAAACCCGTCATTCCCGCGTAGGCGGGAATCCAGCGCCTTGATTTTTCTGGGTTCCCGCTTTCGCGGGAACGACGATTCAAGGGTATTTCGAGGTGCCCTATTATTGAAATTGGGGTTGAAGTTGAAATGGGTTTTACCGGTACTTTTAACGGCACTCATAGCTTGTAGTGCATCGACCGCGTTTGGGCAAGAAAACCCGCACGAAACCGTAAATAAAAAGCCAGACCATGAAATGGCCGCAGCGCGTTCTCATACCGTTCTGGTACTGGGCGATTCCCTATCTGCCGCCCACAATCTGGCCGAAAGCCAGGGCTGGGTGGCCCTGATGCAAAAGCGCCTTGAGGAGAAAAGCGCGGGTGCTACCCGCAAATGGGAAATCGTGAATGCCTCGATCAGCGGCGAAACCACCTCCGGCGGGCTGTCGCGACTGCCCGAATTGCTCGACATCGTTCAGCCGGGCTGGGTGTTGCTGGAACTGGGTGCCAACGATGGCTTGCGCGGCCTGCCGCTCACATTGATTCGCCAGAACCTGCAAAAACTGATCGACCAAAGTAAACAATCCGGCGCACGCGTCGTGTTACTCGGCATCATGCTGCCACCCAATTACGGTCCCGCCTACGCCGAACCGTTTGCCGCCATGTATCAACAACTTGCCGAAAAAAATGCTTTGCCGCTGGTACCGTTTTTACTCCAAGACGTCGCCACGAATCCCAAGCTCATGCAGGAAGATGGTCTGCATCCCACCGCCGAAGGTGAACCGATTGTTTTGGATAATGTATGGGCAGTGGTTAAACCCTTGTGGCTGCCGAGCAGCAAATAAATCCCCCTCATTCCCCCTTTTTCAAAGGGGGAGGCGAAGTGCTTAAAGGCAGCACACCTCCTTTAGCAAGGCACCACCTAACACACCCCTTGCGCAAAGGCGCCACCTAACACCCCCCCTTTCATAAAGGGGGGCAGGGGGGATTTAACGCGCCAAACCGAAGCCACTAAATCCCCCTCATTCCCCCTTTTTCAAAGGGGGAGGCGAAATGCCTAAACGCAACAAACCCCTTTCGCAAAGCCACCACCTCACTCCCCCCTTTCATAAAGGGGGGCAGGGGGGATTTACCGCGCCAAACCAAATTTCATGGTTGATGGGTTTCGGCTTGGGCATCCAAATCCTTTTGTAACTCCATCCGCAAATGGGCCTCGCCATCCTGATAAAAACCGGCGCTACGCAAAACGCGACGATGGATTGCTGGCATAGACCAACCGTGGATATTTTGTAGCGTTGAGGGCACTTCATTGAGCAGTTTCAGCGCCAACGCGGGTTGATGTGCACTGGCCAACTCGGCGGCAAATAACAAGCGAGAGCCCGGTTCCGCGCCGGGTAGCAGCAAGGCCTTTTTCATATCCGCAAAGGCGCGTTCTGGTGCGCTTTCTTTAAGCCAATACAGTGCGCGTCGATGCAACAGGCTGCGTTGTGCGGTATCGCTGCGTTTTACCGTCGGGTTAAGCAAAGCGGCATCGATCAGTTGCATCCCGAAGTTGGGGCCAAATACCGTGCAATCGGATTGCAGTCGGCCAAGGAAGGTATCGAATTGATAACCGGTGACGTTCTGTGCCAGATCGCCTCGTTTAGCCAGATTCAATAATGATGTTTTCAATCCAGCGGGTGCCGCGTTCATATCACAGGCAACAAACGCGCGGTTGGCAAGCACGAGCAAATCATCGGGATGTTTTTTGAAGGCCCCATCAAGTAAGCGCTCCGCTTCGGGGTAATTACCCGTTTGTTCCCAAAAGTTGGCCAGATAACTCTGCGCCCGCGCCGAATCTGGGTGTTGATGCGCCCAACTCAACGCCTGAACAAAGGGCTTGCCCCACACATCGGCCCGCTTGGTCGTCAACAACGCGAAGACGGTCAAGATCACCACGGCCGTCCACGCGGGCCAGCGTTGCTTGGTCGTGGTGTGTTGCACGAGAAACACGGCCAGTGGTAAAAACATCAAGCCGGCGGGCAGATAATTACGGTGCTCGAACATCAACTCCAACGGTAACCAGGTCGATTCCAACAACTGCCCTAAAAAATAGAACGCAATCGCCAGTCCAACGGCTCGAATCCAAGGTGTGCGCGCCATGCGTGCCAATACCGAAACGACGACGAGCAACAGGATACCCAAGGCAGCGAACAGGGTTGAAATCGGCTGCAGCAGGCCGGTTGAAATCCGAATATCGTCATTGAACAGCCCGCCATCATGCAATCCCGGCAACCACAGTTCCCGCAGATACGTCCACACAATCCGTGTTTCGGTCAGGAGGCGCTCCCAGGGCGTGAAATTGCGACCATACGTTTGGCCCGCAAAAAGCATCGGCAATTGATACGCCATATACGCCAGTAAGACGGCACTCGGCAGATAAATAAACAGCCGTCGCCACCAGATAAACCACTTGCCATCGCGATCAAGCGCCCGCTGATCGGTATCGAATACAAACGCCTCGATCACCCAGGCCAACAAGGGCAGCAAGGCGCCATTTTCTTTGGAGAAGGTAGCCAGCAGCGTACCCAGCGCCAGCCCCATGCTCATCCAGATATAAGCCCGAATCGGCTTGCCTGCCCGCAGTTGCAAGCGCCCATGCACAAATGCCCACAAGCCC
The DNA here is from genome assembly GCA_002282715.1 of Halothiobacillus sp. 15-55-196. Taxonomy (GTDB): domain Bacteria; phylum Pseudomonadota; class Gammaproteobacteria; order Halothiobacillales; family Halothiobacillaceae; genus Halothiobacillus. The sequence continues at coordinate 3,372 of NCKC01000013.1, forward strand.
GCGAACACAAACAACGCGGCCAGCATCGCCATACGTTGAATCACATACAACGTGGTAGACACCCAAAACGGATGCAACAGCCAGAACCCCGCCGCCAACACACCCACCCAGATCGCCCGCCGCCGGTCCAGCCCGAAGCCACGCGCCAGAGCGTGGCTCAAACCAGCCAATAACAGGCCATTGATCAGATGAATAACAACATTCGTGTGCTTGAATCCCTCAGGAGGCGCGGGCCAGGTGCGCGTGTCGATCAGAAAGCTCGCCAGAGAAATCGGCCGCCCGGTCGGCCCGGCAAAACCCGAAGTAATCCACGCCCAAGCCTGCCAGGCATGATGAATCGGCCCCGTGTCGCCCAGTGGCGGCAGGTTGCCGAAATCATCAAACAGAAATGCGCCCGACAGCCCCGGCAGATAGACGATGTACGTCAGTGCCAGCAAAAACACCCCGGCCACAAAAGGCTTCCAATCAATCCGCATGTTCGTTCCTTAAGACAAATTTACTTGTTGATTTAGTTGATATAGATTCATTCACCCCCACCCCAACCCGTCCGGGGCCGTGGGGCAACGCGGCCCGCTGCGCCCCCCATGAAGGGGGAGGGAGCTATTGAGCCACTGCTTGAAGGAGGCATCAAAGCCCCACCCCCAGAAGGTTCGGCATCAAAGCCCCTCCCCCAGAAGGTTCGGCATTAAAGCCCCTCCCCCTTGTGGGGAGGGGTTGGGGAGGGGGAAGAAGGCACCACCGCCTCATCCCCAGGCATCAACTCAATCAACGCCAAACGCACTGTTTCATACACCCCATCCAACTGCTGCATCACCTCGTTATTCCAAAACCGCAGCACCTTAAACCCTTGAGAAACCAAAAACGCATCACGTGCCTGATCGCTCGCACTATCTGCATGTTGCCCACCATCAATCTCGATCACCAGCTTGTGAGAGAAACAGACAAAATCAACAATATATTGACCAATGGGCGCTTGGCGGCGAAATTTGACACCCATCTGCTCCGCCCGAAGATACTGCCAAATCGCCCGCTCCGCTTCGGTCATATTAGTGCGCAAGGCACGGGCGTTTTTGATGAGTGAACGTGTCATGTTTAGCCTCGTTATTCTTGTTTCACACTTCGCACCCAAGCCCCTCCCCCTCGTGGGGGCGAAGCGGGCCGTGCTGCCCCACGGCCCTGGGCGGGGTTTGGGGAGGGGGGTAACGTTAAGCGCAGGTGCTCACTTCACACCCCCACCCCAACCCTCCCCCATAAAAGGGGGAGGGCGTTAAAAACATCCCAACCTGTTCGATGCCGTGGGGCAGCTCGGCCTGTTTCGCCCCCCACAATGGGAGGAACTGAAAGCCCCCCCACAATGGGAGGAACTGAAAGCCCCCCACAATGGGAGGAACTGAAAGCCCCCCCACAATGGGAGGAACTGAAAGCCCCCCACAATGGGAGGAACTGAAAGCCCCTCCCCCTTGTGGGGAGGGGTTGGGGAGGGGGTTAGGGCACACCATCACTGCCCCGCCTCAGCCTCTTTTTTCGCGAGCGCGGCACGGGCAGAGGCAATTTCCGCGTCGTGAATCCCTTTGCCATTCAGTTCGCCCATCCGCTCAATACCCACCCGCGCATCGCTGAATTTACCGGCTGCGATTTGCAGCGTGACGAGGTTATTCCAATAGCTGAATTTTTTCGGATCAATCGCCACGGCGCGTTGCATGAGTTGATATGCCAGCGGAAAGTCATGCGTCACATTGGCCGAATAATTCGCCAACAAGGTCACGATGCCCGCATTATTCGTATGACGGGAAAGCGCCAGGCGCAGTGTTTGCCCCAATTCGGCAATGTCTTGCGGCGTGTAGTGGCACACCCCATTGTTGTGGCACTGAATCAGGCTGTACAACGCGCCCACATCTTCGGCAGAAAGCGGTTGGCGTTCGATTTTGGCGCGCAGGCGTCGCCACCAATCCGCCGCAATGGGTAGATTGTTTTTGGCAGACATAAAAATCAACGCCTGATCGGCCTGAATGCTCGCGCCCGGCATCTTGGCCGTGTTTTCCATCTGGCTCATGCCCATTTGGAAAAGCGGACTATCGGTACCCGGAGCCATAATCAGCATCACCCGCGCCAGCTCATAACTCGCACGGGGCGAATCCGGGTGCGTGGTCGCCTCAAAATACGCCAGCCGATATGGGTTGCCCCAAGCCTGCGCCCGTAAGGCGGTAAAGCCCGCATACAGCGCAATCAGCGCCAGCGCACCGGCCAGCATGAGCGTGCGCATCACGCGGGCACGTTCGGCATCCATTGGCCGCCAGGCAAACATCAACCCGAACAGCGCGATAAACACCCCGATGCTCGGCAAATAATTACGGTGCTCGTACACCAGTTCCAGCGGGATATAGGTAGACACCAGCAGATGCCCGGCAAAAAACCACAGCACACCCAAGGTAATCAGCGGTGCGCGGTTTTTAAGCCACAAGGCAGCGCCGATTAACAACGCAATCAAGGCCCAGCTTGCCGCCGTCGTCCAAGGCGCAAACCAGCCGGTCGAGAGTGCAATATCATCGTGATACAAACTCAAGGCATTCGGCGTGGGCGCGATCAGCCAGTGCAGGTAATCGACCATCACTCGCCCTTCCGTCCACAGGCGCTCGGCTAAATCGAACGGGCGGCTGGCATAGGCGCTGCCATTGAGGGCGCTGGGTAAGGTATACAGCACACCCGCGATGCCCGGCAGTACCAGTACCAGCAAAAACACACCAATAAACTTAGGCTCAAACCCCGCCGCCGTACGCCCACGCAATAGCAGCCATTCCAGCAGAAAGGCATACACCGGCAACATCACACCCGATTCCTTGGCAAAAGTCGCCAGCAGCGTGCCACCGATCAACCCCGCCCAGATGCGCCACCAGCCACCCGCTTGCCCTGCAATCAGGCGCATCCGCCCCTGCCAGTACAACAACAAACCCGCCAGAATAAAGAATGAAGCCAGCGATTCCATGCGCTGGATCACATATAACACCGCCGTGAGCTGCATGGGCGCGAGCAGCCACGCCGCTGCAATGAGTAATGCCAGTGTGTTGGGGGTTATTAGCCAGTGTTTAGCACCCCCACCCCAACCCCTCCCCCATAAAGGGGGAGGGGCTTTAACACCCGCACCTGAGGGAGGCGGCATTTTGACCCCCTCATCTGAAGGAGGCGGCAATTTAGCTCCCTCCCCCTTCATGGGGGAGGGCTGGGGTGGGGGTGTGTCGGTGCTGAGGACGTTGGGTGGGGGTGTGTTAGCGCCTCTAGGGCTAAATGGAGCAGCCCCAGCAACAAACACCCACCCCACCACCGCCCGCACCAGCAAAAACACCAGCACCCCGTTGGCCAGATGAATCAACAGATTCACGAACTTGAACGGCCACGGCGCCAAGCCCGTAAACCAATCCTGCAGCGCAAAAGTAAGCATCGAAATCGGCCGATCGGTGGGCCCCGAACCACTCGACCACACCGCCGCCCAAAAATGCGCCCGCACCGCCTCCGGTGCCATGGCCGCGTTATCCACCAAGTTGCCGAAGTCATCGAAAATATAGCCGCCCGACAAACCCGGCCAATACACCAGCACCGCGAATAGCAGCACGGCAATCAACAGCAAGCGATCTTTGAGCGAAGCGCGTGGTAGCGAGTAAGGCATAAGCAATCCTGTGCAATGGAGGCGGCAAATCAGAGTCGGGTATCGTAACGCAAATACCCTCAATCACCCTTTTGCAAAGGGGGCGGCGAACAGCCAAACGGGCTCGGTTTATTCAAAAACACATCACCGCCCTGTGAACGAATATCGTGCCCTCTTTGAAAAACCACCCTAATTTCCCCCTTTGGTAAAGGGGGGGGCAGAGGGGATTTATGGGGGGTACTCAATAAAAAACCCCGCCGAAGCGGGGTTTGCGCCATCAAACTAACCAAGCATTAGTCGCGGCAAGTAGATGGCAAGTACTTATTTGGAACCGTGGTGCCATTTGCACCAAAAGGAGAACAACGGAACTGAACACTGCCGGCAGTTGTGAAAGCAGAAACAGACAAAACAAGACCATTAATGGCCGCATTGGCTTTTTGTGGAGCATTACTGCTGAATGTTACCCGAATTTGGCCAGCTTGGGTTCCTACATTCAGACTACTAACATAGTTACCCGTGATTGAAGCGGCGGCAGCAAGGCCGGCAGAGGCATTGGTGCTTGGCCAAGTGCCTTTGTTGCCAGCAAACTCGGCGATTGCTGTTTTGGCGCCATCCGCCAAGCTCAGTCCTTCAGATACCTGTGAGCGTACCAAGTAATCCTGATACGCAGGAATTGCGATGGCGGCCAGAATACCGATAATCGCGATGACGATCATCAATTCGATCAGGGTAAAGCCCTTTTGTACAGTTTTGTTCATTTGCTTGAGCATGACATCACTCCTTTGTGACACAGTGGGCGAGATTGCCCGGTACAAGCGTTAAGCAATCCACATGCCAAGATGTTGATGAAAACAAAATTGTCACTTTTTGACAATCGCGCCGGGTGTGGATCGTCACTTTTTGACAAAGCGCACGGAAACAATCGCCGCGCGCCTCTCCCTTTGAAAAAGGTGTTGGCACAGTGCTTTGGCATTTCGGCTCCCCCTTTGAAAAAGGGGGAATGAGGGGGATTTGCTGGCTTGGAGGCGATGCAGCGAATTCAAATCCCCCCCGCCCCCCTTTGCGAAAGGGGGGGTAGTGCCTTGGCTCAAGGAGGGGTGATGTGCTTTGACATTTCGCTTCCCCCTTTGAAAAAGGGGGAATGAGGGGGATTTAGTGGCCAGGATGGCTTCGGCGAATTCAAATCCCCCCTGCCCCCCCTTTGCCAAAGGGGGGAAGTAGTGCCTTGGCTCAAGGAGGGGTGATGTGCTTTCGTTATTATATATCTGATGCACAATCCAGACTTCGGTGGGGTTTCTGCTTGAGACGGTCTATCGGTAAACCTCACGTCGATTCCCAATTCGAACAACAAGAACGCGCCGCGCGATTGGTTTATCGAGTTTGCCTAAAGTTCAAGCTCAGCGGCGCGTTTTAGCGCGTCCGCTGGAACGACCTGTTATGCGAGTTTTCGGTACCAAGTCAAGCAAACCCAGCAGGGCAGCGTTCACATCCTCTGCGGTCGGGAATGCCTTGGCCACACGGTCATCCAGTAAAACCAGATTGGTTCCCTTGGTGAAGCGGGCGAAATACTTGCCGCGAACACCCTTGCCCAAATCTTCGCGTTTGTACTCGGATCTGATTTCATCGTTATCCATGTTCGTAAATTCCTCGTTCGTGGCGCGTCGCCTTTCGCGCCGAAATGATGCGAATGGATCGGCCTCGCTCGGCGTGAGCGACAACCAGTAACCGATCCGAATATGAGACACCGAAAGTCAGCCAGCGTTTTTCGCCTATGGAATGATCGGGGTCGGGAAAAGTCAGAGCCTGCGAGTCACCGAACGCGGAGGCGGCTTCCTAGAAGGATACCTCGTGCTTGGCGAGATTCGATTGCGCCTTTGCATTGTCCCATTCGAATTTCAGCATGTGCGGCCCGGGTTGTGGTTACGCATAACTGGACTTTAGCTGACTTGGTGTACTCAATCGTCCAGGCCAAGCTCTTTCCTCACGTCAGCGGCTGAATACACGGGTTCCTGCCCACTGCGCACACGTTCAAGTACATCTAAAGCGAGGTAGTAGTCCTCTGCTTCTTCGATACCCTGTTCGATAATCTCGCGCAGATAATAAGCCTTGGTTCGCCCTGTTCGTTCAGCCAAGTGGTTGAGGTGCCGTTCAGTTTCAGGCGCAAGACGTATTGAAGTTGGCATGCTCACCGCCTTAATGTGAATGCATGTGTTTATTCTAAGCCATGACCACAAATACGACACTTTTTCTTGGCCTTGGTGCTCGGCCCGAACAAGAATGACTTCTTGTGCATCAGATACATAATAGCGGGTGCGTTTACGAAATGGCGGGGCGATGCCTTTGCCAGAAGTAGTGAAGCGGCGTGCTTTTGCAAAAAGCTGCCGCCCAGCATTTTGGCCGTGCGCCTCCCCTTTGAAAAAAGGGGAAAGAGGGGGATTTGGTGATTTGGATGCGGTGTAGCAAATCCCCCTCCGCCACCCTTTGCGGGCTACGCCAGCTTAATGCGGGCTTACGCCAGCTCTGCGTTAAGCAGGCGAAGCCCGCGTTAAAGGGGGGGTGAAGTGGTGCCTTTACGAAAGAGATGATGTGGCTTTGCTAAAAGAACGGGGAGCTTTGGTAACCGGTTCTCTACGGCTAAAGCCCACGATTTTTCTGGAAGGCATAGTGCGGGCAGTGCACAAGGGGTTCTTTTCGGAAGCCCGGCTTTGACAGTTATGGTCGGTTTCACCGACAGCAAGAACAAGATAACTGCACAAATTCAGGAAGTTGATTGGCACAGGATTCAGTTCGCCTGCATGTCACCAGAGGTGTCGGGATGGACGTGTGTGTGAACGGTTTTCACGAAGAAATCGGCTTGATCAATAATGGACTGAGCTTGTTCAACGCTAACTGCATCACCTGTGTAGTCTGCGATCTGGCGAACTTCGTGCGCTCGATTCAGTGACCTACCCATCGACACCGGTAGAATTTCCGTTTTAACGAGATGCAGACTGAATGCGGAGATCAATCCACCATGGGTTTTGACCTGCGCAGAATTGATGTCAGGAGCAAGTTTAATCAATGCAGCCTTGGCAGCATCAAACATCGCGTAGTAAGCGCGATTGCAGGCGCCATCAATATCGCCATCATCCAAGAGCAGCCTGGCGGATGCCACAGCCCTGACGGACTTGGCCATTAAATCATCAGGTGTCATAAACGGATTCCATCACGCCGGATATTGCGCAATAGTTCGGGATTACTGAAATCTTCAGGATGCGACCATTCCACTTCCCATATCGGTAGAGGTTGAATCAGAACGCCCGTTTCCAGAAGAATATCAAAGGCCACGTCGGCCATGGCGAGCTTCGTTTCGAGAAATGCACCTTTGGAACCGTGCAAAATGACCGCCACATCCGCATCGCTATCGGCGCGGTGCTGGTGCCTGGCCCGGCTGCCAAAAAGAATGGCACTTGCCACATCAAATTGCCCGGTCAGTTTATCCACAAAGGCATGAGCGGCGCGGCCCGTAGCTGGATCAAGCAATGCTGAGGTCATGACGCATCTCCATAAACTGAATCGGCACTATGGGGTACCTCGAAAAACCCCATCCATGGGATTTTTCGAGGACGTTCGTCGCGGGAAACCATCGTGTAGCTGACGAAGTCCGCGACGAACTTACGCTATTTCAATCGCTTATGCGATTGCGCGGCACCACATCCATGTGGTGCATGGGCACCTCGAAAGGTTTTTCGAGGTGCCCTATGGTCTATTTATCATGGCGGTTCCAATTAGCAATAAGTGTTGACGCCTCAATCAAGAAGATTGACTTGCAGCATGACTGTTTTGGGCGACAGATCAAGCTCAATCAGCAGCTTATCAGTGATCACACCGACGTCAATCGTAAAATATGGACAAAGACACAAAACACAGAAAAGTGAGTGGGTTCAAATCAACCACCGATTACGGATACCCGAAAAAAGGCGAACGAGGGGAGTTGTCAGCGAGAAGCACGGGGTTTTGCGCAATGGTACACACCGAAAAACCCGCCCCGCGCCGTTTATCGGGCTTACTTGACCATTCGGCAACCAGCCACTAGGCGTGGGTTTTGGTTGTGTGCTTATATAACGTCGAACAAAAGGATTGGAATAAATGAGACTAAATCCGCAACACGCAACCCCAGCCAGCGCAGCGACGCATCCTCGCGGCAGCCAAGCACGATACCGTCGAATGCGCGGGTTTACCATTATCGAGCTGATGATCACCCTGGTCGTCGCCGCCATTCTGTTGGCGATTGCGATTCCGAGTTTTACTTATCTTACGGTGAGCAACAAGCTCACAACCAGCGCGAACAGTTTGGTGAGTAACCTCGCCATTGCGCGCATGGCGGCCATCAAGCGCAATGCTGATGTCGGGGTTTGTGCCGATAGCGCTTGTAGCGTCAACTTTCCGGCAGGCAGTGCCACCGTGATTCATGCGGGCATATCCGGCATTCAACCGGGTGTGATTGACATTAAAAGCGTCACAGCACTGACCTTCGGTGCCCAAGGATTAGCGCGCTCTGCGGCGGCAAACCCCTACAACGGCCTGGTTGCCGATATCTATACCGCTCAGATTTCCAGCAATAACCACCGCTGCGTGTATCTCACTTCCGGTTCGGTGGTTTCTACATGCACAGAAAGTAATGCGAATTGTGCCCTAGGAGGTCCCAGTGGAACCTGTCAATAAACCCATTTACGGCCCTAGCCAACGCGGCGTGGGCTTGATTGAAGTGCTTATCGCCGTACTGGTATTGTCCATCGGCTTTTTAGGCATTGCGGCACTGCAAGCCAAATCGCTATCTACCAACAACAGCGCCATGGCGCGCAGCATGGCCGTGGTTGCAAGCTATTCGATTCTCGATGCCATGCGAGCGGATCGAGCCAATGCGTTGTCCGGTTCTTACAACCAAACGGTCACGGCCAACGCCTGCCCAGCTACCGGCACACTGGCGCAAACCCAACTCAACACCTGGTGCATCGAACTGGGTCAAAACCTCGGCGCGCAGGCTTCCACCACCGGCACGGTCAAATGCAGCGGCACGGGTGATTGCACCATTACCGTCACCTTCGATGAAAGCCGTATCGGCACCACTTCGGGCGGCACTAGTAACACAGGCGTCACCACCATCACCACGAGAGCGATGCTATGAGCCGTTTAGCACCAAAAATCGGGCGATCAGAGCGCGGATTTACACTTGTCGAATTGATGATCGCCCTCGTTCTGGGGTTGGTTGTGATCGGCGGTGTTATTTCCGTGCTGCTCTCCAATCAACAAACCTATCGAACTAATCAGGCGCTTTCGCAAGTGCAGGATGGCTCGCGCACGGCGTTTGAGTTTCTCGCGCGGGATATTCGCCAGGCGGGGCTGACGGGCTGTGGTAATCTTAGCCGCGTAGCCAATGTGCTGAACAATAGTCCCGCCAACGGTGGTACGGCTTGGTGGGCTGACTTTAGCAATGCGCTTCATGGTTATGGCGGTACTCAGACCGATCCTGCGGTAACCACAGGTACAGGCACAGGGGAACGGGTAGCGAATACCGATTCTATTCAGTTGATCGGTGCAGAGGGCTCCAGCCTTTCCATTGAAAAACACGATGCCGCATCAGCAACTTTTCATCTATATAACTCAGCAACGGGCATTATAGCTCCAGGCGATATTGTGATTGTTTGCAGCCCTGACCATGCGGCAATTACCCAAATAACAGGACCGGCGACTATTAACGACACAGTGGTGCACAACACAGGCACTGGCAACCCGGGTAATTGTTCGAAAGTTCTTAATTACCCAACGAACTGTGGCGCTATACCCAGTACGGCAGTACCTTTCCCACCCAATTCGCAACTTGCCAAACTCTCAGCGACCGATTGGTATATCGGTAATAACACGCTTGGTGCCTGCTCTGCCGCCAAACCGCAATTCTGCTCTTTATACCGCTCCGCTGTCAGCGTTTCCGGTGGCAATGCAAGCGCTCAAGCGCAAGAAATCGTGCGCGGCGTTACCGATATGAAGCTGGATTACCTTCAGGGCGGCGCCAGCTTTATACCCGCAGCCAGCGTGACGGATTGGGGTGCGGTCACCGCCGTGCGGGTAACGCTCACCGTCGCCGTGCCGACCAATCCAAATAACGCCAACAATCCAGAAATTGTACAGCGCGTGTTAACCAACACCGTTACCTTGCGCAACCGGGTGGATTAATCATGAACAACACATTTACTGAATCGCCCCGAAAAATAATACAAAGCCACAAGCAGCACGGCGTGGCGTTGGTGGTCGCCTTGGTGTTGCTGGTTGTTGTCACCCTCGTGGGCTTGGCTGCCATTCGCGGTACCACCATGCAGCAACAAATGACCAGTAATTTTTATGATCGGGAAATCGGCTTTCAAAGTGCAGAGGCAGGCTTGCGTGTTGCCGATGCGACCATTTCAACCAGCGCCGCAGTTATCGCAAGAAACTGTGGCTCAGGTGGTGTGCAATGTTTGGCGAATCCATTTACAGATGCCACGCTTCCGGCGAATAGCATTCAAACCGTACCCGCGGGCCAGTTTGATCCGGGCGCGCTTGGCGCTGGCGAACCACAATACGTGATAGAAAATATGGGTGCCTATCCAGACCCCAATTCAAACACGGGGTTTAACCAAACGGCCAATGGCAACCAATATGGTGTGCAGGGCGCTTCCACAACCGCAGTCTATTACCGAATTACGGCGCGCAGTGGTGATCCGGCTAATGTGGGCGATCGCTCCATTGTGACGTTACAAACCATGGTTAAACAATAATGAACCCATTCATGACTTCGATCGTGAGGAATCCAATGATGAAAGCCTTATACACCCAGCTCAATGTGCTTTGGTTGATTTTACGCGCCCTAGTGGCTGCCACGATCCTCTCGGCCAGTGGGCTTGCGGTTAGTGTGGCTGCTTCGACACCCACGGTCCCTATCGATCAACAACCCCTGATTGTTGCTAAACCGCTCGCACCTAATATTGTGCTGATGCTGGATGATTCGGGGTCGATGACGTGGGATTACATGCCTGACTCAAGTTACATTAAGCCTTATACTCTTGATTCATTTAGAAATTCATCAATCAATTTTGTTTATTATGATCCGAACACAACGTACGAAGTCCCGGTTTCGGCAGATGGAACACCTTATCCAAATGCCTCGTTTCCAAATGCTTGGATAAATGGTTTTGATTCTTCTGCTGGCTCCACAGATATCCGGTCTTATGAATCGCCTAATATTGGGGGCTTTGTTTACTATACCCAGCTTGAAACCAGCGCAGGGAAAAAAAATTATTTCACATACACTTCGAGTTCAGGTGCTCTTCACTATGTAGCTAAAACCGGCGACTGTGGCATTATAAGTTCTAGTACCGATCGGGGTAACTGCACCGATAGTGCTGCCGCCCAACAAAATGTTGCCAACTGGTTTGCCTATTACCACACTCGGATTTTAATGGCGAAATCTGGGTTGACATTGGCCTTTGCCGGCCTTGACAAAACCTATCGCTTTGGCTTTGCCTCGATTAACGGGAGAAACACGGCGGATATCCCATCGCCCCAATACTCTTTCTCAACAAGCAATAATTCAGATAACAAACTGGCAGAAGTCCAGCCCTTCGGTGATGGCAAAAGTACGGATCAAAAAACCAAGTTTTGGGATTGGCTAACCACTATTTCTCCTAATTATGGCACGCCTTTGCGTGACGCACTAAAGGCCGTCGGCGAGTACTACAAAACAGCGCAGCCCTGGGAGACTTCGAGTACCGACACAACGGAATACGCTTGCCGCCCGAGTTACACTATTCTGACGACAGATGGTTTCTGGAATGGCGATGATCCCGGTGTGGGAAATGTAGATGGCACCGATGGCTCTAAAATAACCGGTCCCGATAATCAAAGTTATACCTATACCAAAGCTGATCCCTATAAGGATAGTTATTCCAGTACCCTGGCCGATGTCGCCATGAAATACTGGAGCACGGATTTACGCCCCACATTGCCCAATGAGGTGCCAAAAAGTACGGAAGACCCTGCTTTCTGGCAGCATATGACTACCTTTACCATTGGCTTAGGCTTCATGCCGACTGGCATTTCACCAGCGGGCACCAGCGTCGAGCAAATTTTCAGTTGGGCAAATGGCGGTACGGCAATCTCTGGTTTTAGTTGGCCTGAGCCGGCTCCTAACAGCATTAATAACATTGCCGATTTGGCGCATGCAGCGGTAAATGGGCATGGTGGATTTTATTCAGCAACAAGCCCGCAAGCATTTACGAATGGCTTGAGCGATGCCCTTAAACGGGTATCTGAGCGCGTGGGTACAGGTGCGAGTCTGGCGGCCAATAGCACCAAGTTGGACTTGGGTACCGTGACTTATCAGGCAAGCTACTATACTGGCAAATGGAAAGGGGATTTAAAAGCGCTGGCGGTCGACCCCAACACCGGTGCTATTAGCGCAACCCCTACTTGGACGGCAGCCTCTGCTTTGCCCGCCGCGACGGATCGTAATATTTGGACTTATAATCCAGATGGTAAGAATGCAGCATCTCAATATGTAGCGTTTAAAAATACCAGCAGCTCGAATCCGCCCGCACTTTCTACTAATGAATTGACTGCACTGGGTTCCGATGCAGCTACACAAGCGACCATAGTGGATTATCTGCGTGGTGATCCTACTTATGAAAATAGCGGAACGCTCCGAAAACGTGATACCCCACTGGGTGATATTGTTGATTCTCAACCGCTATATGTTGGTGCACCAAACCCCGATCTATTCATCAACCAAACCTTCACCGGTGCCGATAAATATGCGGCATTTGCGAGTACCGAACAAAGTCGAACCGCTACGATTTATGTGGCAGCGAACGATGGCATGTTGCACGCATTTGATGCCAGCAATGGCAAAGAGGTCTATGCCTATCTTCCTGCTGCAGTCATTACGAATGGTTTAGCCACGTTGGCAAATAAAAATTACGGTGCTTCAAGCGCGTACCCGCATCAATTTTTCAACGATGGTGAGATGACCATTGCTGATATTTATGCCGGTAATGCTTGGAAAACAATCTTAGTTGGCACCACGGGCCGCGGAGAGGCAAAGGCGGTTTATGCTTTAGATGTAACTGACCCAACCAGTATCCAATTTTTGTGGGAGCGATCTGCGGGCGATGGGCTTTCCAATGCTGGCGCTATCGGCCAAATGACAGGTAAGCCAGTAATTGCGCAAACCGCCGATAAGCATTGGCAGGTTCTGATGGGTAATGGTTATAACAGTGCCGATGATAAGGCTGAACTATTGGCATTTAATCTCACCAAAACGAATGGGCAGATTGATACATCTGGCGCGCTCACGGTCTACTCGACTGACAGTGCGACAAGTAATGGCTTGGCTGCGCCCGGAGTTTGGATTGATAACGCCTCAAATGGTTTGTCAACAGAAGCCTATGCGGGGGACTTGTTGGGTCGAGTATGGAAGTTTGACCTTACCAATCCCGGTAGCGCGGGGCAGCTACTTTTTACCGCCAAAGACTCTGGCGGGACGGCTCAGCCAATTACAGCCGGTTTGTTGCTAGGTAAGGACCCTATAACCAATAATGTTTGGGCTTTCTTCGGTACCGGAAAATATCTGTCCGGAACAGACCTTACGGATATGAATACGCAAACATGGTATGGGATTATCGTGGCCGCAGGCACAGGGCAACCGAGCAGCTTGGTTTCTAATTTGGTCAATGGTCGATCAGCCTTGGTACAGCGGAGTATTGTTGCCGAGGTGTCAGCCACATCCGGTGACTCCAGCGCAACGCCCCCGGTTCTTCCTTCTCTTGGGAAGCGTGCCTTTACGCCAAAACCGAGTAGCAATGACATGACCGGCAAATCCGGTTGGTATATTGATCTGACCTCGCCGGTTAACGGTGCCGAGGGTGAACGGATGGTTACGCCGAATCAGTTCCAAGGTAGCTTGTTGCTCGGCACCTCGCGCATTCCACAGGCATCAGATGTGTGTAACCCGTCCGGACGAGGTTGGATCATGGTGATTGATCCGTTTACCGGCACCAACCCTAGCTCCACCTTTTTCGATACAAATGGAGATGGTAAGTTTGATACGGCGGATTTGATTACCTTGCCAGATGGTACGACATTACCCGCTGGCGGTGTAGGCTTCTCATCCCTGCCCAATAACCCGATTTTTACCGGCAATACCATGTTGGTGAGTTTCGATAATGGCACGACATCCAGTATTAACACTCAAGGATCAGTGGGAAGCATGAAGCGCGTGTCTTGGCGCGAAATCGTAAATCAATGAGGAAGGTAGCAATGAACGGAAGGTTAAACACAATGAGCTGCGCACCTCGGATTGGTATGTCAAGAAGGATGCAGGGCTTCACACTCATTGAGCTGATGATCGTGGTCGCCATCATCGCGATTATCGCGGCGATTGCGTATCCGTCGTATATTAACAGCGTGGTGAAAACCAAACGCGCGGCGGCGGAGGGGTGTTTGTCGGAATACGCCAATTATATGGAGCGGTTTTATACGGCAAATCTTCGGTATGACCAGGACACCGCTGGCAATGCGAATCCTGTGGTGGGCAACCCCGTGCCAGCAGCAAACCAGCTCGATTGCAGCACAGCACAGAATTCGGGTGCTGACTACGCCTTCTCGGTGGTAGCCACAGCACCTAATGCAGCAGCAAATCCCAACACCTATACTGTTACGGCAACCCCGACAGGTGCGCAACTGAGCCGCGATACCCAATGCGGCACATTGAGTATCAATCAGGTTGGTACGCGAACTGAATCGGGTTCCGGCACAGTGGCTGATTGTTGGTAGGAAAACCATCATAAATTAATCATGACTGATCCATTTCGTCCAGTGGGTGGGTTGATTTTCGGATGTTGCCCGCTCTACTCCAACTGACGTTCCTAATGAACAGCTCTGACTGATGGTTTTGGCCGATAGCGCTGGGTGACAGCGAGGGGTGATCTTCTATGTGAGGGAAGTTCGAAAAGTCCGTCATTCCCGCGTAGGCGGGAATCCAGTGCTTTGATTTTTCTGGGTTTCCGCCTACGTGGGAACGACGAACCACGGGTATTTCGAGGTGCTCGTGATTGGTTATTTTCGTTAGGATAAAGCCTACTCCTTTGAAGATGGCGATGGAGGGCAACAGATGCCGAATCACTTCACTGAACCGGGCTTCGCTCCGCCAGATTCGTCTCTTGGGTTTACCGCCATTGAATTGATGACGACACTCGTCATCGCCATGGTACTGCTGGCCATTGCTATCCCGTCTTTCTCACACATGACCGCGCAAAATCATCTTGCGACGACGGCGAATGATTTTGTGTCCGCTTTTGCACTGGCGCGACAATCGGCTGTCGCGAAAGGTCGGCCAGTTACATTGTGCGCGGGTGATCAATCGGGCTGTTTTGCCAGTGTGGATTGGTCCAAGGGCTGGCTTGCTTTTGTGGATGCGGATAAAAGTGGCACGCTGGACGCCGATGAACAGATCCTGTTTACCGGTATTGCGCGTCGGGACGATGTGGTTGTTCAGGGGAATACCCCGGTTGAAAAGCCCATCATCTTCTCTCCACTTGGTTTTGCTTCCCAGCCCGGCGGCGCGTTTACGGCGGGAACATTGCGGGTCTGTGTGCCAACGGATATCGCTAACAATGCACGTGATCTGGTGCTGGCGAAATCCGGACGTTTGCGCGTGGAAGCAACGGATTTGAACGGGGCATGTCCTGCACCTTGATGACGTAGAGCCGTACAAATCCCCCCTGCCTCCCTTTACAAAAAGGGGGGTGAGGGGGATTTGAGGACTTAGTGGTCGAGTAACCGGGCGAGATACCGTCCGGTGTGCGATCCAGCCACTTTTGCCACGGTTTCTGGCGTGCCGCTGGCGATGATGTGCCCACCACCGCTGCCGCCTTCGGGGCCCAGATCCACGATCCAGTCGGCGGTTTTGATGACATCGAGATTGTGTTCGATGACAACGACGGTGTTGCCCTGATCGCGCAGGCGGTAGAGCACGGCGAGTAGTTGTTCGACATCGGCGAAGTGCAGGCCGGTGGTCGGTTCATCGAGAATATAGAGCGTGTTGCCGGTATCGCGTTTGGAAAGTTCCTTGGCGAGTTTGACGCGCTGGGCTTCGCCGCCAGAGAGGGTGGTGGCGTTCTGGCCGAGCGTGAGGTAGCCCAAGCCCACGTCGAGCAGGGTGGTGAGTTTGCGGTGCAGGGCGGGCACGGCATCGAAGAAGGGCGCGGCGTCTTCGACGGTCATGGCGAGCACGTCGCTGATGGTTTTGCCTTTGTAGCGGATATCCAGCGTTTCGCGGTTGTAGCGTTTGCCGTGGCAGACATCGCAGGCGACGTACACATCGGGCAAAAAGTGCATTTCGACCTTGATGACGCCATCGCCCTGGCAGGCTTCGCAGCGCCCGCCTTTCACATTGAACGAGAAACGCCCCGGTGTGTAACCGCGTGAGCGGGCCTCTTGCGTGCCGGCGAACAACTCGCGAATCGGCGTGAACAAACCGGTATAGGTGGCCGGATTGCTGCGCGGCGTGCGGCCGATGGGGGATTGGTCGATATCGATGACCTTGTCGATCTGGTTGAGGTGTTCGATGCGCTCGAAGGGGGCCGGACGGGTGCTGGCTCCGTTCAAATCACGTGCGGCGATGAGGTATAGCGTGTCGTTGATCAGCGTCGATTTGCCCGAGCCGGAAACGCCGGTAATGCAGGTCAAAAGCCCCAGCGGTATTTCCAGCGTGTCGCCGACAAGGTTATTGCCGCGCGCGCCATGGAGTTTGAGCCAGCGTTCGGTTTCAGGCGCCACGCGTTTGGGCACGGTGATTTTTTTCTTGCCGGAAAGATACGCACCGGTGAGCGAATCGGGGTTGGCGGCGATTTGTTCGGGTGTGCCCTGTGCCACGATCCGACCGCCATGCACGCCCGCGCCGGGGCCGATGTCGAGGACGAAATCGGCCGCCCGAATCGCGTCTTCGTCATGTTCGACCACGATCACGGTATTGCCGAGTTCGCGCAGATGATTGAGGGTGCCGAGCAAGCGGTCGTTATCGCGCTGATGCAGGCCGATGGAGGGTTCATCGAGAATGTAGGTGACGCCCACCAAGCCCGAGCCGATCTGGCTTGCGAGGCGGATGCGCTGTGCTTCGCCGCCGGAGAGGGTTTCGGCCGAGCGATCCAGCGAGAGATAAGTCAGGCCCACATCGTTCAAAAATCCCAGCCGCGCACTGATTTCCCGCACGATGCGCCCGGCGATCTCTCCGCGTGCGCCCGGCAGGTCGAGGGTTTGAAAAAACGCGAGCGCCTCGCTGATCGAGCGATGGGTAATGGCGGGCAGATTTTCGTTTTCGATAAAGACATTCCGCGCCGCCAGGTTCAGGCGGGTGCCGCCGCAACTCGGGCAGGCGCTCTCGGAAATATATTTTGCCAGCTCTTCACGCACTGCCTGCGAATCGGTTTCCCGGTAACGACGATCCATATTGGGCAGCACGCCTTCCCAGGGATGATCCTTGGTGCTGGCTTTGCCTTTGGGATCGAGGTAAGTGAAGGTGATTTTCTCGCGGCCACTGCCCTGCATGATGGCGTTTTGAATCTCGATCGGCAGATCCTGCCAGGCCGTGTCTAAATCAAAGCCATAATGTTTCGATAGCCCGAGCAGGAGCTGGTAATAGTAGACATTACGCCGATCCCAGCCGCGAATGGCACCCGCGGCAAGCGAGAGTTCGGGGTTCACGATCACTTTTTGCGGGTCGAAAAACTGTTTTACGCCCAGGCCGTCACACGTCGGGCAGGCACCTACGGGGTTGTTGAACGAGAACAGGCGCGGTTCGAGTTCGGCCAGTGCATAGCCGCAGATCGGGCAGGCGTGCTTGGCGGAGAACGTGTGGGTAGTGCCATCATCCATATTGACGACAAAGGCACGACCATCGGCGAGGCGCAGCGCGGTTTCAAAGGATTCGGCCAGGCGCAGACCGATATCCGGGCGGATTTTGAGGCGATCGACCACGACCTCGATGGTGTTCTTGCCCTTGGGATCGAGCGGCGGGATATCGTCGATTTCGTACACGGTGCCATTGATGCGCACACGCAAAAACCCCTGTGCCCGCCATTCATCGAACAGCTTGTTGTGCTCGCCCTTGCGGTTCTCGATGACCGGCGCGAGCAGCAGCCAGCGTGAATCTTCTGGCAGCGCCAGCACATGATCGACCATCTGCGAAACCGTTTGCGCAGTGAGATCGACGCCATGTTCCGGACAGCGCGGAATGCCCGCGCGGGCGTAGAGCAGGCGCAGATAATCATAGATTTCCGTCACGGTGCCCACGGTCGAGCGCGGATTGTGCGACGTGGTTTTCTGCTCGATCGAAATGGCGGGCGAAAGCCCTTCGATGTGATCCACATCCGGCTTGTCCATCATCGACAAAAACTGCCGCGCGTAGGCCGAGAGCGATTCGACATAACGGCGCTGACCTTCGGCAAACAGCGTGTCGAAGGCCAACGATGACTTGCCCGAACCGGATAACCCTGTGATCACGATCAGCGCATCGCGCGGCAGATCGACATCGATATTCTTCAGGTTGTGCGTGCGAGCGCCGCGAATGCGGATAAACGGATCGGCCATGGGAATCCAGAAAAGTCAAAAGTGAATGAAAAGGGCAAGTGATTTATAGTACGGACTTTAGCGCGTTGCCGAAACTGTCGGGCACCGCCATTGTAATCGCAAGAGGAACATACGGATGGCCAGTCGTGGAATCAACAAAGTCATTGTCCTGGGCAATCTCGGGAAAGACCCGGAAGTACGCTACATGCCGAGCGGCGGGCAGGTGACGAACATTACCGTCGCCACGTCCGAGACCTGGAAAGATAAAGACAGCGGTGAACAGAAGGAAAACACCGAGTGGCACCGCATCGTATTCTTTGGCAAGTTGGCAGAGATTGCCGGTCAATACCTGAAAAAAGGTGGGCAGGTCTACGTGGAAGGCCGTCTGCAAACCCGCAAATGGCAAGGTCAGGACGGACAGGATCGTTACACCACGGAAATTATCGCCTCGGAAATGCAAATGCTGGGCGGACGTGGTGGTTCGGGTGGCTCCGGTGGCGGCCAGCAAGAATCGGGCGACTATGAAGACGATGGCTACAGCAGCACACCGCCTGCACGTGGCGCAGGTCGTGCCGCCGCGGCACCTTCGCGGCAGTCAGGCGGCAACCGCGACAGCTACGGCGCCCCGCCACCGCCGCCACGCGCCCCGGCCAAATCCGAGCCGAATTTTGTGGATGATGATATCCCGTTCTGAGATTTACCAACGCTAAAAGTGTTGTGAATCCAACCCAAGCCAGCAGAAATGCTGGTTTTTTATTTTTCTCAGGCGGCTCAATTTCTGAGGTTAGGGAAGCTCGAAAAACCCGTCATTCCCGCGTAGGCGGGAATCCAGCGTCTTGATCTTTCTGGGTTCCCGCTTTCGCGGGAACGACGAATCACGGGTATTTCGAGGTGCCCGTTAATCAGTAACCGGCGGCCAAACCGGCAGGACGTCGGCGATCGTTGGCGCCTTCGAGCAAACCGGTGTTCGGGTTGATCAGAATGGCTTCGTCCGCGCCCCAGGACGGCATTTCCTTGAAGGCGTAGCCCATCTTGGTTAGCGCGGCTCGTGTGTGTGGCGTGAGTAACCCCGGTTCGATAAAGACGACATCGGGATACCACTGATGATGCACACGTGGCGCATCGACGGCTTGCTGCATGTTCATACCGAAATCGACCACGTTGAGGATGCTTTCGAGGGTAGTGGAAATGATGGTCGAACCACCGGGGCTGCCGGTGACCATGAACAATTTGCCGTCTTTGAGCACGATGGTCGGCGACATGGAACTCAAGGGTCGCTTGCCCGGTTCGATTTGATTGACCCGCCCCTGCACCAGCCCGAAGCTGTTGGGTACGCCGGGCTTGGCGGTGAAGTCATCCATTTCGTTGTTGAGGAAAAAGCCGGTGTCGCCCGCGATTTGACCCAGACCGAACAGGTAGTTGATGGTGTAAGTGATGCTGACGGCATTGCCCTTGGCATCGACGATTGAGTAATGCGTGGTGTGCTGGCCTTCATCCGCACCCAGACTACCCTTGATCTCGCTCGATGGCGTGGCCTTGTCCGGTTCGATGCTGGCGCGCATTTTGGCAATGTGCTCTGCTGAGAGCAGCTTTGGTATGGGGTTGTCCACGAATGCCGGATCGCCGAGATAGGTGTTGCGGTCAGCAAAGGCGCGGCGTTCGGCTTCGACCAGATAGTGAATGGCATTCACCGAGCCGTAGCCCCATTTTTTCATGGGGTAGGGTTGGATTAATTGGAGAATCTGGCAGATGGTGGTGCCGCCGGAACTCGGGGGCGGCGCGGACATGATCGTGTATCCGCGATAACCGCAGGCGATGGGTTTTTCCCAATTGACCGTGTAGTCGGCAAAATCCTTCATGCTCAGCAGTCCGCCGTTTTCCTCGCTGGCCTTGACCACCGCTTGGGCAATGGACCCCCGATAGAAGGCGCGGCTGCCCTCTTTCGATATGAGTTCCAGCGTGCGCGCCAATTGGGGCTGAATCAACCGGTCACCAACTTCATAAGGCTTACCTTGATTGAGGAAGATATTCGCCACATTGGGGTGTTTGGCGAAGTCTGCGCTGCACGTGTGCAGAATATTGACATCGCCTGCCGTGAGCACAAAGCCATCGCGCGCGAGTTTGATGGCCGGTGCCATGACCTGTTTGCGACTCATGCTGCCGTAGGTTGCCAGTGCGGTATTCAGCCCTAGCACGGTACCGGGTACGCCCACGCCCAGATAGGTGTCGGTGCTGCGGCCTTTGACGACGTTGCCTTCGGCATCCTGAAACAGGGTCGGCGTGGCCTTGAGCGGCGCCTTTTCGCGGAAATCGAGAAACACCGTTTTACCTTCGGCCAGATGCAGCACCATGAAGCCGCCGCCACCGATGTTGCCACAGCACGGATGCACCACCGCCAGCGCATAGCCCACGGCCACGGCGGCATCGACGGCATTGCCACCTTGCTTGAGGATATCGACGCCGACCTGTGTTGCCAGATGCTGCGCGGTCACGACCATCGCCTCTTTCGCCAGCACCGGTTTGGCAGCGGCCAATTCGGCGCGCGTGGTCGCCGGAGCGGTGGCATCCAATGCCTGTTGGGCGATCGTGGTTGCATCTGCCTTGTTTGTTTGCGCTTTTGTGCCGTGCGTCAGCGTTCCTGTTATCAACAGGGCAAGTGCGAGCGCCGTTGTGATTGTCTTGTACATGTTCTTTGAAGGCATGGGTGCTCCTTTACGTTTAATGAGCCGGATTCAGCCAGCGAATCGCACAGGGCGCGGCCGTATCCTGCTTGAGCGCGTCGTTGATGAACTCGAGCACGGGCTGTATCAGCGTATCGAACTGCCAGGGCGGATTAATGATCAGCAGGCCGGAGCCGGTGAGCCGGTTGCCCGATTCATCGGGGAAAATACTGTTTTCGATGATCAGTACCGGACGTGGCGTGCTCTTGGCGATCCGGTTGAGCCACCGATCGAGATAGGGGCGTTGCTTGATCGGGTACCACAGGGCATAGACGCCGGTTTCAAAACGCCGCAGCCCTTCCTGCAGGGCGGTGACAATGTCGTCGCGTTCCTGGACTTGTTCATAGGGCGGATCAATCAGAATCAGACCGCGCCGTTCCAGTGGCGGTAAATCGGCTTTAAGCGCGGCCAGGCCCTCGCCATCCCGCGCGATGACCCTGCGGTCCGGAATGCAAGGCGCCTGAATGGGGCGTTCGGCGAGATGGCGACTCAATTCTCGTGCCACCTTGGGCACCAGCTCAATGCCGATATAACGATCCTGCGGGCGCAGAACACAGGCAGCCAGCAGCGGGGAGCCGGGGTAATGGCTCAAATGAAGGATGGACCCGAACCGTTCGAGCTGTTCGAGGTAAAACCGAATCAGATCCGGCACCGTGTTGGTGGCTTGCGTTGCCTGCACGAGTCGCCCGATACCGCCTGTTGCTTCATCACTGCGACGGGCTTCGGGCGCTTGCAGGTCGTACAGACCCGCACCGGCATGGGTTTCGAGCAACAGGAAACCGGTCGGCTTTTGCTGCATCAGCTCGATGAGCTGTAAAAGTACGAGGTGCTTTAGGACATCGGCATGATTACCGGCGTGGAAGTGATGTTGGTAATTCATGGTCTCTACCGGGCAGGGGTTCAAATGGTCAACGATACGCATCATACGTGTTGTGCGTGATTTCACGATGTGGCGCCATTTTGTTCCATTTTTTTGAAAAAAGGTGGCAGCACTTTTTTGAACAAATGTGCATCCCTCTCTGAAAAAAGAGGGTGAATCAGTCTTTTGGTTGAATCAATGCGTCTCCCCCTTTGTAAAAGGGGGAATGAGGGGGATTTAAGGAGTCGATAAAAGGAGCAAGATAGATGACAGATTTAACCGATCACACCATACTGTGTGTGATCACGAGTAAAACGCTCAGGATGTCACTGGATGTCTGTCACCCGGGATGAAGTGACATGCTTGCCGGAGCACTTGATGGAACGCGCGCTGCCGTGCAGGGTCATAAAATCTGTTCGGGCAAAGCAAATCAACACCAGGGAGTCTTTGTGGACCTTGAATCACACGCATCGGTTTGTGTCGGAATTATTTCCGATACGCATGGTGCCATCGAAAATTCGATCCTCGCACTCATGCAGCAGTGCGATGTCATCGTGCATGCCGGTGATATCTTGAATCCCGATATTTTGCGCCGTGTGACGCCGAAAACAGGCCATGTGATCGCCGTTCGCGGCAACAACGATACGGTCGAACAATGGCCGATCGGCACGGCTGATCTGCTCGAATCCCTGCCGGAAGTAGCCACCCTGCGATTGCCCGGAGGCGTACTGGCTGTCGAGCATGGCCATCGGGTCAATCCGGCCCATCAACGGCATCATAAGCTGC
Source organism: Halothiobacillus sp. 15-55-196 (assembly GCA_002282715.1). Lineage (GTDB taxonomy): Bacteria > Pseudomonadota > Gammaproteobacteria > Halothiobacillales > Halothiobacillaceae > Halothiobacillus. Next base: position 26,014 of record NCKC01000013.1, read on the forward strand.
GAATGCGCCATCCCGAAGCCCGGGCCGTGATCTACGGCCATACACATCATCGCATCATCGATACCAGCGAGCCGATCTGGGTGCTCAATCCGGGCGCGGCCGGCAAGGTGCGCGCCTATGGTGGCTCCGGTTGTCTGCTGCTGCATGCCACGGCCGAGCGCTGGTGGGTCGAAGAAAAAACACTGCCCAATCTGCGCGCCGGTTCGGCATAATCTCCAACCCCTGAACCACAGTGCGGCGTCCGCCTCGTCATGATCGCGCCGCTTGAGGAGTGATCAACGAAATGGCGAAGATTCTGGGTATTGGCATTGCGACCCTGGATATCATCAACGAGGTCGCAGGTTATCCTGTTGAGGACAGCGAGCAACGCGCGCTGGCGCAACGGCAGCGCACCGGCGGCAATGTCACCAACACATTGACGGTACTGCGGCAGTTCGACCATGACTGCGCCCTCGCTGCCGTACTGACCCCGGATGCCGATGGTCGTCAGATTCAGGAAAAACTGGCCCAACGGGGCATCGACCTGAGTTCCGCTCAAATCCTGGGGTTCGGGCATGCGCCCACCTCATACATTACGCTGAATCGCCAGAATGGCAGCCGAACCATCGTCCATTACCGCGATTTGCCCGAATTCGATCTCAACGCCTTCCTCAAGATCGACCTTGCGCCGTTCGACTGGCTGCATTTCGAGGGCCGTCATTGCATGGATACGGCGGCCATGCTGGCGATGGCGCGCAGAGCGGCGGGCACGAAAATACTTTCGCTGGAGGTGGAAAAAGAGCGTCCCTACCTCGATCAGTTGTTCCCTTTTCCCGATGTGGTCTTCTTTTCACGCGCCTTTGCGGAGCAAAGGGGCTTTGAGGACCCGGAAGCCTTCTTGAATGCGGCGCATCAATGGGCGCCACAGGCGGTGCTGGTGTTGGGTTGGGGTGCGACCGGCGCCTATCTGAAGGAATCATTGAACGACCCCGTTCAGCTGGTGCCCGCACAACCCGTGCCGAGCGTGGTCGACAGCATCGGTGCAGGTGACACGCTGATTGCCGGTGTCATTCATGCCCGGGCGAGCCAGGCGGGCGCCGATTGGCAAGCGGCCGTTTCGTTCGGCGTACGACTTGCGGAGCGGAAAATCCAGCAATTTGGCTTTGATGGTTTGGCCGTAGATCCAAATGCAAAGAACCAACCACTCTGCCATCTGGATGATTTGGGCCCGGAAGACGCCATGGGCGTGCAACCGGTCAATGGTGTACCCAGCGTCATCGTGGTTCGAGACCATCGCACGATCCGTGCGTACCGCAATGTCTGCCCGCACAATGGCTCCGCTTTGTCCAAGGGCGTTCGCGGGTTTCTGGCCGACAAGTCAACTGGGCCATCGGATGGCATGTCCTTACGTTGTAGACTCCATAATGCGTATTTCGAGCCACTGACAGGGGCGTGTACGGGCGGCCCTTGTCCCGGAACGCATCTGACCCCGGTGGCCATTCGACAGGTTGGTGAAATGATTTACCTGGATGATCTGGATGAAAATGCTAACCCGACCGGCAAATGACGCATTGAATCAACGGGAATATCAGTCTGGAATTAGATATGCTTTAGTACGGATGAAATTTGAGGCCCCGAGTACACGGGATTCGGTAAAAGGATTTTGATCATGGTGTTTCCCTTCCCACTGAACTGTTCTGTCGAGCGGCCATGAGCCTAGATCGAGCTGCGCCAACATCTTTGCCGCGACCCTCATGCGATTATGCCGAGGCATGGTTGTGGGTGGATGTTGACGCGCAGAGCGCGCTCACGGCGACGCAGGCGATTACGTCGCTGGATGCCATTGCGCCTATCGATCAAATTCTGGAAACCTTGCCGCAGAGCGATGCATGGCGCCACCCCATAGGCCAAGTCGGCCCCATGGAAAATATCCGTGACTGGATTTGGCAAGCACACTGGTTAAGCGCCGACCGGCTCGATGGTTCCCTCGCAATCCTGGGCGATTGCAATCTTCCCAGTGTCGCTAGACGGCGTTTGCTGCACATCTCGATTGACGCGCGCCCATCCGACGATGCCGTCGGTTGGCTCGACAGACTTACGGACCAAGAGATTGCTCAATGCGTGACGAAGCTGCACAACACGCAGGAGCAGTTTCAGATACTGGCCAGTCAGGATGAGTTGACCGGGCTGCTCAACCGCCGATTCTTTCAGGTCGAGGCGCAGCGCTGGATCGACATGCTGAGCGACGATGGCGTCAAACATCTGGCCTTGCTGGTGTTCGACTTGGATTACTTCCGCTCGATCAACGACAGCTACGGCCATGAGTGTGGTGATCAACTGCTGCAGGAAATGGCGCGCCGTTTGCAGAACGAATGTGTCGCCAGTCCGTTGCTGATTGCCAGAATGGATGGCGATGAGTTCGCCATTCTGGTGGAAACGGACAACAAGCCAGAATCACTGAGTGCGCTGGGTGAACAGGTAAAGTCACTGACTGCGCGTCCGTTCCAGATCGGGCACCTGACCCTCTTCACCTCGGCGAGCACGGGGATCGTGATCTGGCCGGAACACGGTCGATCCATCGGGGAGTTGCTGCATCAAGCCGATTCGGCAATGTATGCCGCCAAGGAACAGGGTCGTAATGGTCATGCGGTGTTCTCGCCGGAACTCATGGAACATCAGAATCGGCAATCAGCGCTGCTGACGGCATTGCGCCAGAGTCAGGGAGATGGGCGCTTCTCCCTCGTCTATCAGGTACAGCAAAATGCAAGCAGCCTCGCCATCACCGGGGTTGAGGCCTTGCTTCGTTGGCAGGCACCCTCGCCGGAACTGGCTGCCGGCCCGGATCAATTCATCTCTTTGCTTGAAAAATCAGGGTTGATTATCGATGTGGGCGGCTGGGTGCTCGATGAAGCCTGCCAACAAATCGCCCGCTGGCGTGAATATATTGGCGAACGAATTACCGTGGCGGTGAATGTATCGAGCATCCAGCTGCATTCGCCCTGCTTCATCGGGCGGGTTCAGGCGGCGCTGAAAAAATCCGGAATCAATCCATCCCTGCTGGAACTGGAATTGACGGAGACTGCACTCGTCAACGATCCCGCCAAGGCAGCGAGCACACTCATCGAACTGAAAAAGCTGGGTGTTCAACTGGCTTTGGACGACTTCGGCACAGGCTATTCTTCTCTGAGCTACCTGACGCAGTTCGAATTCAATCGGCTCAAGATCGATCAAAGTTTTGTGCGCGATATTCTCGTTGATCCGAAGGATCTGGTGATCGTCAAGGCAATCGTGGCCATGGGCCATGCCTTGGGGCTCGAAGTGGTTGCAGAAGGCGTGGAAACCGTTGCGGAGCGCGATCTACTCGATTCCCTTGGATGTGACTACTTTCAGGGATATCTTGTCGGTCGGCCCGGTAAACCCGAAGAAATTTCACCCATGTTGGGTGTCGGATTGTTATGATTGATCAACCTGATTAATCAAATGGTTTCATCATGTCTCGCACCGAACGCATAAAAAAACTGATCGAAGATCAAATCGCCCCCGTCCATCTTGAAATAGAGAACGAGTCGCACCTGCACGCAGGCAATCGGGAAGAAACACATTTCCGTGTGGTGATCGTCAGTTCCTTGTTCGAGGGGGAAGGCCTTCTGGCCAGGCATCGACGCGTTCAGTCGTTATTGCAAGCCGAGCGCGACGGCGGGATGCACGCCTTGTCCCTGCATACGTTCACCCCAGCCGAATGGCAGGCCAAAGGCGCGTCCGCGGCACCTTCTCCTGCTTGCGCGGGGCAGAATCACTAGCCGCTCCGGTCAATCAAAGGACTTGGCCATGTGGTGGCATTGGATTCGGCAACTCTGGGCAGCCAAACCCACGACAGCGCCCGCCCACATACCGCGTCGGCGCGAGTACGGCGTGGCCGCAGGCAAGCCGGAGCCGATTTCGGACATTATCATTCCAGATGCAGAACAGGCCTCGCTGCTTTTTTTCCAGAAACTGTTGAATGCGCCCGAGCATCCGCCTGGCTTCACAGATTCATTGCGTCCAGATGAAACCGCATGGCTTAATGCCCGAATTGAGGATCTCAAGCGGACACCCACACAACTGACGCAGCTGGTGCCCCGCCTGCCCAGTGTGTTGCCCAAGCTCATGACGGCGTTGAACAACCCGGATACACCCATCCGCACCCTGACCGGTCTGATCGAATCCGATCCCGTGATCTCGTCCATGGTCCTGCGGCTCATCAACAGTCCGGCCATGCGCGTGCGTCGGGAGAATATCGAGTCTCTGGAACAAGCGGTGATGCTGCTTGGTTTTTCGGGTATGCGCGAAGTCGTCTCAGCGGCCATGTTCAGCCCGATCGGACAACTGGGACGCATCGAGGGCGCCAACCCGTTGCTGGTGCACGATGTCTGGCCAATCAGCCTGCGTGCGGCCAATGCACTTCGGTTGGGATTGAAAACGAGATCTGATCATCCGGGGTCTTCTTTGTCTTCCGACGAGGCATTCGACCTGTATCTGTCGGTCCTGATCGAGCACACGGGACTGATCGCGCTGTTGCGGCAAAAACCATTGACCGGGCCGGATACCAGCGCCGCCTACGTGGCGCGTTTCCGCGCGTTGGTGCCCGCCTATTCGGCCCGCATCGCCGAGGCGTGGGCGTTATCTGAAAATACGATCCGGCTAATTCGTTCAGCGCCCAGGGAACTCGAGCATCTTCGTTCGGAGGCGCGTTATTTCTCCGTGGCCTGCGCGCTTAATCGGCGCGGGACGCTGGATCAGGCGCAATTCCTGCATTTGTGCCGGCAATTGCCGGATTACGCAAGGGGATGGTACGACCTGTGCGTCACGGCTCACGTCAGTGCCGATTAGCCAATCGGGCGTAACGCGAATTAGAATCGACCATTCCTGCCCGTCAGGGGCGGAGCACCTTCACTACATCCGGCACCTGTTTGATACGGCGCATCACGCGCGCCAGATGCACCCGATCGCTGACACGAAGGGTTACGGTGATGATGGTCAGATTGACGTCGCGGTCATCGAATCGAACGTCGTCGATATCAGCGCCGGTTTCGGCTGCGGCGCTGGCGATGCGTGCCAGACCGCCCCGGACATTCTTGGCGTGGATGACGATCAGGGCTTGATAATCCCCCAAGGCCGGGTCTGCCCAGTTGACCGCCAACCAACGCTCCGGATGCACCCCGACATCGGCTGCATTGCTGCAATCATGACGGTGGACGACGATACCGCGTCCCGTGCTCAAAAAGCCAACCACGGCATCGCCGGGAATCGGGTGGCAACACTTGGCAAAGTCGACCACGAGCCCTTCGGTGCCGCTGATGATGATGGGCGTCTGAGCCGCACTGATACCAGTTGGCGCGCCAAGTGATTGGGCTGCCTCACTTGTGTTTTCGTCCGCCACGAGCAGGCGCGCGACCAGTGGCGCCATGCGGTTGCCGAGGCCTATTTCACGCAAAAGATCCGACAAGCCATCGTGATGATATTCCGCCAATAAACGTTTGAGTCGATCGGTCTTGATGTCATTGAAATCGACTGATTCGGCGTTCAGGGATTTGGCCAGCAAACGGTGCCCCAGTTTGATGGCCTCCGAATCCTGCAGATTCTTGAGGTAGTTGCGGATATTGGCGCGAGCCCGGGCCGTGACGACAAAGGACAGCCAGTTCGGATTGGGTTCGGCACCTTCGGCGGTGATGATCTCGATGGTCTGGCCGTTCTCCAGTGGCGTTGAGAGCGGGGCGAACCGGCGATCGATCTTGCAGGCGACGCAGTGATTGCCGACATCGGTGTGAATGGCATAGGCAAAATCCACGACGGTGGCGCGTCGCGGCAACTCGATGATCTCGCCCATGGGCGTGAAGACATAAACTTCGTCCGGAAACAGATCGACCTTGACCGATTCCAGAAACTCCTGCGGATTGCCCGCCTTCTGCTGGATTTCCAGCAGATCGCGCAACCATTCGCGTGCGCGCGCCTGCGTAACCGTTCCATGATCGTGACTGGATTTGTAGAGCCAGTGCGCGGCGATACCGCTTTCGGCGAACTGGTGCATTTCGTTGGTGCGAATCTGGACTTCCAGCGGGATGCCGTGCGGGCCGAACAGGATGGTGTGCAGCGACTGGTAGCCATTGGCCTTGGGAATGGCGATGTAGTCCTTGAAGCGGCCCGGCAGAGGCTTGTAGAGGTTGTGGACGATGCCGAGTGCGCGGTAGCAATCATCAACCGTTCGCGCAACGATGCGTACCGCGAATACATCGAACACTTCCTTGAAGCTGAGATGCTTTTGCATCATCTTGCGGTAGATGGAGTACGGGCGCTTTTCACGCGCGTCGATCTGCACCCGCAGGCCTTCTTCGCCGAAGCGGTGGATGAAGCGCTCCTCAATACCCGCAACGATTTCCTTGCGGTTGCCACGCGCCTTGCGCACGGCCTCACTGATGACGCGATAGCGGGTGGGGTAGAGGGCGGCAAATCCCATGTCTTCCAGTTCATGTCGCAGCGAGTTCAGGCCCAGACGGCTGGCGATGGGCGTGTAGATATCCAGCGTTTCCCGGGCGATACGACGGCGCTTGTCCGGGCGCATCACGCCCAGTGTGCGCATGTTGTGCAGGCGGTCGGCCAGTTTGATGAGAATGACCCGCACATCCTCAACCATCGCCATCATCATCTTGCGGAAGTTGGCGGCCTGGGCTTCGGCCTTGGACTTGAAGCGGATCTGGGTCAGTTTGGAGACGCCATCCACCAGACGTGCGACTTCCTCGCCAAAGCGGGCGACGATTTCTTCGCGAGCGACAGCGGTGTCTTCGATCACGTCGTGAAGGATGGCTGCCGTCAGGGTGGCTTCGTCCATGTGCAGCCCGGCGAGGATCTCTGCAACCGCTACCGGATGACTGATGTAGGGTTCCCCGCTTTGGCGGGCTTGTCCGACATGCGAGTTCGCACCAAAAATAAAGGCATCCCGCACATGCGCGATGCCCTCCGGATCGATATACGTTGCCAAGGTCATAGCCAGCGGCGCGAAATAAATTTCCGCCTCGGCCGCTTCAGCAACCAGAACCAGTTTTTCCGGTTGCGGTTGTGGTACGGAAGCCTCGGGCAAGTTAACCCTCGTCGCTGGTGGTGGCCGGGCGCCGGGCGCTTCCTTCGTCTTCGTCGGCAAACTGCGCGAGTTCCGCGCGAATTTCGGCTTCTGAAATTTGTGAACGCAGCACAACCATGTGCTCCTGGATTTCGTCGATGCGCGCCTGGTCGATCTTGCCTTCGCCAATCTCGCGCAAGGCGATCACGACCGGTTTTTCTTTACCCATCGGTACCAGTGGCTCGGCACCCTGTTCGATCTGTCGCGCACGGCGGGCGGCCATCAGAACCAGCTCGAAGCGGTTCGGAATCTTTACAAGACAATCTTCTACGGTGACACGCGCCATGATGATTTTTCCCAGAAAATAGATCGGTGAATTGAATTGAGCTGGGTAGTTTACGTTTTTTTAGGGGTATTCAGCAAATTTTCCAAGCGAATACGTTCCTTTTCGGCCTGACGCGGTGTACGCAAGCGTGCGCTCTCGAACAGGCAGCGTAACTGATTGAGCGCCTGTGAAAAATCATCGTTGATGATGAGGAAGTCGTAGTTTGGGTAAGCCTGCATTTCCCGCTCGGCTTCGGCCAGCCGCCGGGCGATGACATCGGCATCATCCTGCCCGCGTCCGAAGAGGCGTTCCCGAAGCGCTTCACGGCTCGGTGGGAGAATGAAGATGCTCTGTGCCACCGGAAAAAGTGGGCGTACCTGTTCGGCACCCTGCCAGTCGATTTCAAGGATCAGATCCTGACCTTTGTCGAGCACGGCGCTGACGGCGGCCTTGGATGTCCCGTAGTGGTTGCCGAAAACCAGGGCATGTTCCACGAAAGCGCCTTCGGCAATCATGGATTCGAATGTCGACTTGCTGACGAAGTGGTAATGTTGGCCGTCCACTTCGCCGGGGCGCATGGGGCGCGTGGTGTGGGAAACCGATAGGCCGATATCTGGCATCTGCTCACGCAGGGCCTTGATAAGACTGGTTTTCCCCGCGCCGGATGGGGCGGAAATGACAAATAACTGACCTTGCGACATCGCTTTCTAATCCCTCTTTTGTTCGCTTGACGCGGCTCGCTGGACCGCGCGCGCTGTCCGCCGACGGTTTGCGATCCAGAGGACCAAGCCGATCACCAGAATGACAACGGCACCGACATAGAATACATAGTGACCCCAGTGGTTAATTTGTTCGAGTATCCGTTCCGCTGCCTGACCAAATACCCAGCCCAGCGCGATGAAAATCGTCGCCCAGATGAGCGCGCCAATGGCATTGTAGAAGGCGAATTTCCAAGGGCATAATCCGCTATGCCCGATCAGTACGGGCCCCGCTGCCCGCAGACCGTACATGAACCGCACCATGACGACGACAGGGGCATGGTATTTGTGAATCCATCGATCCAGCTTGGGTTTTTGCTTCGCCCAACTCGGGAAGCGCAGCAAAATGGCATCGCCTTTCCAGCGCCCCAGCCAGAAGAAAATCTGGTCGCCAAGCCAGCCGAATACGACTGCAATGACGAAAACCTGAGGCAAGGGCAACATGCCTTGATGTACGGCCAGACCCGCCAGAACGAGTACGGTTTCGCCTTCAAGCAGGCAACCGATCGCCAGCACCAACAGACCATATTGTGCCAGCAGCGCGGCGATATCTATTCCAAACAAAATGTGTACTCAATGGGTGATGAATCACGGGATAAAGAAAGTTCACCCATTTCGCCGGGTGTGTGTTGTTTCGGCAGGCGCACGGGATCAGCCAGCCGTCACGCGGCTCGTGCCATCGGGTGCCGTAATGACCTGAACCCGTTGCCCGAGGGAGAATATCTGCCCGCCTACGGCCTGGACGATCGATACCGTGCGGCCATTATCCAGGCGCACAACGATCTCGACCCCATTTTGTTGGGTAACGCCTTCTTCGATGGCGGAACCGGCAACGCCGCCACCGATGGCGCCCCCTACCGTGGCAAGATCGCGCCCCAGACCGCCGCCCACGCCACTGCCAAGCAGGCCCCCAACCACGGCACCACCGATGGCACCGATGGGTGTTTTCGTGCCGGCAATGCGCACGCCGCGCAGGCTTTCAATCGTGCCGTACTGAACCGTTTGCATTTGCATGGCGTTGTTCCGGCTGTACACGTCGCCAGACATAGGGGTGACGCAACCGGTCAGGGCGGCCAACATGATGATAGGAATCGCCCATTTAATGCTGGATTGTGCGCGCATGGCGTTCTCCTCTGATTTGATTGTGGTGTGCTCCGTGTTTGACCGGAATTTTAGCCGAATGTTTGACTAAAACCTGAGTTTATCTTGATGAGGGTTGTGCGAAAAACCCATCGAAGCGACTGCAGATGGGATTTTGATTAATCCATAGTTTCTGTAAATGGCGCGGAGGTGATAAATTGCACGACTTATGTGATAAAAATTACTGAGCCTAACTACGAGTTTGAAGCAATGATTGAACTGCTGCTTGCCCCAGAAACCTGGATTGCCTTCGCTACCCTGACCGCGCTCGAGATCGTGCTCGGCATCGATAACATCATCGTGATCGCCATCCTGGTTTCCAAGCTCCCGGAAAAACAGCGAGGGGCGGGCCGTTTTTTCGGTCTGGCGCTGGCGATGGTGACGCGGATTGGCCTGCTATTCTCGTTGGTGTGGCTGATGGGGCTGACCGAGCCGTTCCTCCATCTCGGCGAACTGGTCTTCTCGGGTCGGGATCTGATCCTGCTCGTCGGCGGTCTGTTCCTTGTCTATAAGGCCGTGACAGAAATGCACGACACGATGGAAACGGGTGGGCATGTTGAAACGCACTCGGCGGGTTCCACGCTTAAAAAAGTCAGCCTTTGGACGGTGGTTATCCAGATTGCTTTGATCGACATCGTATTTTCTCTCGATTCGGTCATCACGGCCATCGGTCTGGTCAAGAATATCGAAATCATGGTGGCGGCGATTGTCGTGGCCGTATTGGTTATGATGATCGCGGCCAAACCCATCAGTGAGTTTGTTGAGCGACACCCTACGATTAAAATGCTGGCACTGGCTTTCCTGATTCTGGTCGGTGTTTTCCTGATCGCCGAATCGTTCGGCCAGCATGTGCCCAAAGGCTATATCTATTCGGCGATGGCGTTTTCGCTGGTGGTCGAGTCGCTCAATATCCGCATGCGCAAAAAGCGTGAGCAGCTGACTTCCAAAGCACTGGAATAGGCGCCGGGTTCAATCCCGATAATCGATGATCAGCGGGGCGTGATCCGAGAACTTTTCATCCCGATACACCCATGCTCGTTCGACCCGGTCGGCGAGATCGGGCGTGATGATCTGATAGTCAATGCGCCAGCCCACGTTATTTTCCCAAGCATTGGCCCGGTTCGACCACCAGGTGTACACGGCCTCGCCGGGGGCGACGAGGCGATGCGCGTCTACATAGCCCAACCGGTCGAATAATTCATCCAGCCACGCCCGTTCATGCGGCAAAAAACCGGAATTCTTCTGGTTGCTTTTCCAGTTTTTCAAATCAATTTCTTTGTGGGCAATGTTCCAGTCGCCGCAGAGAATCAGCGGTTTGTGCGGGTTTTGAATATAGCTCTCCAGCATGGGCAGATAGGCGGCGAGGAAACGGTCTTTCGATTCCTGGCGATGATCACCCGCCGACCCGGAGGGCAGATAGAGCGAGGCCACCATCAGATCCGAATATTCGAAGGCGCAGTACCGCCCTTCGGCATCGAATTCGGGCAGGCCCAGTTGGGTGATGATGGCCTCGGGCGGACGACGCGCGTAAATGGCAACACCGCTGTACCCCTTCTTCTCGGCGCAAACGTACTGGCAAGTGTAGCCCGCAGGGCAGAATTCGGCTGCGGTGAGTTGGTCGGCTTGAGCCTTGGTTTCCTGGATGCAGACAAAATCGGCATCCTGTTTGCTCAACCAGTCGAAAAATCCCTTGCGTGCCGCAGAGCGAATGCCATTGGCGTTGAATGTAATGACCCGCATGAAAGCCCCGATTCGTTTATGAATTGTGGTGAAGTTTAACAGCGTGGCGTTGTTGAAACGGGCAAAAAAAAGCCCCGGATCATTCGGGGCAATGGTTCTTCCTTGAGGAGCCACTACGTAAGATGTTGCGCTAGGCTTAAAGTTCACCCGGTTATTCAAAAAAACTGATCATCAATTCCTATCGTGGAATTAGCCTTGCTCTGATGCGGACCCGAATTGTTCCGTCTGGTGTTTGGGCAAACCAGGTTTGGTTCTTTTTGGCCATTTTCCGATGTTGAACGCATGATTCAGCATTGGGAAATGGCGGCACAGGTGCGTGCCGCATCGCCTCTGAATTCATTCAGAGGCAGGGATTGCCGACTTACTTGGTGCCGAGCTGAACCGCCATGAATAACGGTTGACCATCTCGCAACAGCCGGATGGCAATCGGTCGATCTTTTGGTGCGTTGTCGAGCGCTTTTTTCAGATCGGCTGCGGACTTCATCGGCATCCGGTTGACTTCCAGCAGAATATCGCCGGATGCAATGATCGAGGCGAACGGTGAGTCATTTTTGACACCTGTCACTTTTACGCCATATTTGATATTCATCTGCTGCAATTCATCAGCGGAGAGTTCGCTGACCTGAAGCCCCATTTTTTCAATGGCTTCACTGGTGCCCGATTCGGCTTCGAGCGCTTTCTTGTCGAGCTTTTCGATGGTGACATCAAGCTCCATCTGCTTGCCATCGCGCATCAAGGTGAGAGTGGCAGGTTTGCCAATCGGCGACATGCCAACCATGATCGGCAATTCGCCGGAGTGTTTGATCTCCTTGCCGTTGAATTTGAGGATAATATCGCCCGACTTCAATCCGGCCTTGGCTGCCGGCGTATTGGGCTCTACCTTGGCCACCAGTGCGCCTTTGGTGGTGTCCAGACCGAACGATTGCGCCAAATCGTAGGTGACCGGCTGGATCAAAACGCCCAAATAGCCTCGGGTCACATGGCCGGTGGACTTGAGCTGGTTGACCACGTTCATGGCGACATTGATCGGAATCGCGAACGAGATCCCCATAAATCCGCCGGATTTGGTGTAAATCTGGGAATTGATGCCGATGACCTTGCCGTTTGCATTGATCAACGGACCGCCCGAGTTGCCCGGATTGACGGGCGCATCGGTTTGAATGAAAGGCACGTAACCCTCATCGGGCAAGTCACGCCCAATCGCGGAAACAATGCCGTGCGTAGCGGTGTGATCGAGTCCGAAAGGCTCACCAATGGCAAGAACCCATTCGCCCACCTGGATGTTATCCGAGTCGCCGATGGGTGCGACAGGTAAATTTTTCGCATCGATTTTCAGCAAGGCGATGTCGGTGCGCTTGTCTTTGCCAATGACTTTGGCCTTGTAGGTTTGCTGATCGGGCAGGCGAACCGTGATTTTATCCGCGCCATCGACGACATGCGCGTTCGTAAGAATGTAGCCATCGGCAGAAATAATGAAGCCCGAACCCAGAGAGCGAATCGGTTCGCGCTTCATTTGCGGCATTTGTTCCTGGAAAAAATGCCGGAACATATCGCCAGCGGGCCCCGGTGGAAAGATCGGCATATTGCCGTTGTCAAAGGCATCTTGCACCTTGGGTTTGCTCACACTGCTGATATTGACCACCCACGGGCTGGACTGCTTGACCAGTTGCACGTAATCGGGGGCGCCGGTGTCGGCAAAACTGATGGCCGGTGTAATCGCCATCAACGGTGTGGCAATCAACGCGGCGGCGACCAACAACCGTCCACGGCGCGGCAAGCCAGCACGAATAGCATCAACAAGAATCTGGGTTCGCATACGTTACCTCTGCTGAATAAAACAACGATAGATTCTGGAATCGCAACCAGATCGGTCCGAGCCGACAAAACCGCGCGGCAACCGGTTGCATGATGTTTCTGATACCAAACACGAAGAATAGTTCAGCATTTCGGTATGTTTGCCCGGATCATAAAAACTTCATACGCAACCGTTAGTGTGCTTCTTCATACTTGGCAGCTCGCGCAAAGGGGACACCCGAAAAAGTATCCATGTCGCGTAGCCCCCTTTGCCAAGGACTTGTCATAGTGATCAATCAGGAAGTGCAAAAATGAACGCAACCACGCCATCACCCGCTCTGGCTCATTCCAGTAGCCGCCGCCAGTTTCTCAAGTTGATTGTGCTGACGGCCTCAGCAGGCTCATTGGCGGCATGTGGTGGCAGTGACAGCGGGGCAGAGAACATCTCGACTGACACCAGCTATTTCCCGCAATCAGTAGCATCAGGTGATCCGGCCGCAAACTCGGTCATTCTCTGGACGCGTTTGGGTAAGCTCGACCCGCAAACCGATGGACAGTTGCGCGTTCAGGTCAGCGCCCAGAATGATTTTTCCAATCTGGTCGTCGATGAATCCGCCGTGCCCGTTGCTGCCGCACACGATCACTGCCTGCGTTTGAAAGTGGCCGGTCTGAAGCCCGGAACGACGTATTACTACCGTTTTCTGGTAGCCACCGGCAACCAGACATGGGCCAGCTCGCGTACCGGGCGAACCAAAACCGCGCCGGATCCGGCGGCCAACGTGCCGGTCAGTTACGCCGTCACCTCGTGCCAAGATTACATCGGCCGGTATTACAACGTGTGGGCCTACCTGCTGCAAACCGAGCCGGATTTGGATTTCATCCTGCAAATCGGTGATTACATCTACGAGACTACGGGCGACCCCTCGTTTCAAACGGTGGGCAGTCCGCGCAGCATCACCTTTACCGACACGGCAGTCGCTATTCAATTAGGCGATGCGACCGCGCCCTATTACGCCGCCTCCAGCGTGTCAAATTACCGCGATCTGTACAAGACGTATCGCAGCGACCCGATCTTGCAGCAGGTGCATGAGCGTTACTCGATGATCAGCATCTGGGATGATCACGAGTATTCCGATGATTGCTGGGGCGCGACCGCCACGTATTTCAATGGCCGGGAAGATGAGTACAACCCACCACGGCGCGACCGTGCCGAACAGGTGTATTACGAATTCATGCCGGTGGATGACCCTGCGGTCGCCAGCGGCGCGCTCAACAAAGATCCGGCCACACTTTGGCCGAATAATGTGCTGTATCGCCGCTTGCGCTTCGGTCAGAACCTGGAAGCCGTGCTGCTCGATTACCGCAGCTATCGCCCCGATCACCTCATCCCCGAAGACGGCTTTCCCGGCAGGGTGGTGATGAGCGAGCCGGTGCTTGTGAGCATCTTGGGGCAAGACGGTTACAATGCCGTCAAGGCAAACTTTGGACCTTATGTGGACACGACCACCGCACCTTGGAGCGGTTATCTCCCGGCACTGATTCCGGTTTTGGCGCAAGGATACCTTCAGGCGGGTTACGCAGGTGATGCGCAAACTAAGGCAACCGACGATCTCACCGGCCTGGTCTCCGCCTTTGTATTCAATCAGCTCATAGCACTATTCAATGCCGCCGTTGCCGCGGGTCAAATTCCGGGGGCGAGTACGCTGCCGGTCATAGATTCGACCACCTACGATGCCTTGCCGCGCGGCATCGCCTACCTGCATCTCGGCAAGCAGTCGTTTTTCTCGGAGCTCGGTGCGCGCTATGCCGTCGTGCAGCCGACGTTTGATCTGTATGCCCAATATATGCAGGCAACCGGGCAATACGAACAAGACCCGTTGGGCGCAACACAACGCCAGTTTTTGGCGAATGCCCTGGCATCGGATGCCACATTCATCAACGTGATCAGCACAGTTTCAACCGCGCCCTTGCGCTGGGATTTGCGCTCGGCCACCAGCTTGCCTGCCGATTACCAGACAGTGTTCAAACCCAATGTGGATCAATGGGATGGGTTTCCGCAAGGCAAGCAGGCTTTCCTGGAAACCTTGGCGAATCGACCGGGCGCATTTCTGGCTTCAGGTGATATTCACGCCAGTTTCGTCACCGAGCATCAAACCAGCACGATGCCGGTGGTAGATTTTACCGGCCCTGCCATCAGCTCGGGTACGTTCAACAATTTCGTGGAATCGGCGATTGCCGGCCTGCCGGGACTGGACGCAACGCAAAAAGCGGCGGCCAATCAAGCCTTGGTACTGGGGCTTGATCAAACCCTTCAGGCGTCCGCGCCTGCCGATGAGCCGATTATATTTGCCGATACAACCCACCACGGGATTATGGTTTTCCGCGTGAATGCGGCTGAAACTGAGGTCGATTATCTGCTGATCGATCAAGCTGCCGTCAGTCAGAATCTAACAGGCGATGTCGCCAAACTGGCGCAGTCGTTCAGCCACCAACGTTTTGTTTTCGAACCGCAAACCGGCAAGGTGACGCGCGCGAACTAATGTTTTCAGCGCCTGTGCAGTAAATGCACGCTTGCCAGAACATCCTTGGCGAGCACGGTGGTTTCCGGGGTTTGTTCTTCATCACCGGCCTGGTACTTGCCGGTTTGCACCAGGATGGTCTGTAAACCGACGGCGTGTGCGCCCTGAATATCGCTGTGCACATCGTCACCGATCAGGGTGATGTTTTCTGCGCAAAAGCCGAGTGCGGCTATGGCCTGCCGGAAGTAAGACGCGCCCGGTTTGCCCATGGCGATGGCGGTGACGCCCGCCGCGTTTTCCAGCAGCCGGACGAAGGGACCGGCATCGAGTGACAGGCCGTCGGCTTCACGAAAATAGCGACTGTCGGACAGCGAGATCAGCGAGGCTCCGGCCATGAGTTCCCGAAACGCAGCGTTGAGTGTGGTGTAGGTAAAGCCTTCGCCTGCGTCGCCGATGATGACGGCTCGGGGGGCGGTGGTGTCCGTTTTCTGCCCGATCAGCGTGGTATCGAATCCGGCAAAATCCGGCAGCACTCCGGGGTGAATCAGCAAAACGCCATGCGTCTGGTGGGATTGCAGCCATTCGGCGGCGGCACGTGCGGGCGTGAGCAATTGCTGCGCCGATACGTCCAGCCCGGCCTCGTGCAGATTGGCAAGCAAATCCGCATGGCTGCGACGCGTGGTGTTGGTCAAAAGCAGGAAAGGAATGTCGGCCTCGCGCAAGCGGGCGAGTGCTGCTACCGCGCCGGGCATCGGCTTATTGCCATCGAGCAGTACGCCGCCGATATCGAAAATAACCGCTTGCGTTCTGGTCTGCATGGGGGTTTCCTCCCGTAAACAGGCGCTTGAGTGGTTTCAACACAAGGTAAAAACCGAGGGCGTAATGCAGTTTTGTGCACCACGGCGGGCGTGACTCAGGTCTGAGCTGACCCGGTTGGTGGCCGCTCGGACTGGTGGGCCACGTCCAGTGCATCAAGTTGATTCTGCAATGCTTTTATGGCTTGCGCAACTCGCTCGGAGGCACCTTTGAAGCCAAGCTCGATCAGGCGTCGTTCGCCCTGCCCGATCGGCAGGCTGAAAAACTTGAGATCGGGGAATTCGGCGCAGAGTCTGGTCATGGTGGGTAAGAGATCACTTTCCGATGCGCCGATGGTCCAGAGCGACTGTTCGCGATAATCCAGCGTGCCGAGTGAAGCCAGCGGATGAGCCAGAATCCAGTCGAGCATCGGATGGGCCATTTGCGGAAAGCCGGGCATGAAAAAATGGTTTTCCAGATAAAAACCGGCCACGTTATTGACGGGGTTCGGAATGAGATCGGCCTGATCCGGAAAATCCGCCATGTGCACCCGATGCGGGAAGGCCGCTTCACCGAACTGGGCAATGATGCGGCGCTCGGCTTCGGGATGACGCGTGAGTGGCCGCTCGAATGCGCGGGCGGCGCTGGTGCGGGTGAGATCGTCCGGCGTGGCACCGATACCGCCGAAACAGAAGACGATGCTGCCCGCCTGTCGGCTTTCACGCAGGGTGCGCTCGATGCGATCCGCGTCGTCGCCGATCATCTGTGCCCAATCGGGTTGACGTCCGCGCGGTGCGAGCCGCTCGATGACGGCGGCAAGATGCGTGTCTTTGCGCCGCCCGGAGAGGATTTCGTCGCCTATGATCAGCACGCCAATCGCAATGGGCTTGCTTAACGCAATGCTCATCGTTCGGCGCCCATGGCGAGGGCGTTGGCGCGTACCCGGTCACGTTCCTGTGCGTCGGCCTGGGCGTCATATCCGCTGTGTTCGATCCAGCCTTGTGTGTGGCGGCGAATCAAGTGCGTCAGGGCATCGAGATGATCATCTCGCGCATTCAATGCGGGAATGTAGTGATAGGTTTCGCCGCCGGCTTGTTCAAAGTATTCGCGGTTTTCCTGACCGATTTCCTCAATGGTTTCCAGACAATCGGCGGAAAATCCGGGGCAGATGACGGCAATGTGCTTGATGCCTTTGGCGGGTAATCCTTTCAAGGTGTCATCGGTGTACGGTTTGAGCCATTCCTCACGACCAAAGCGGGATTGGAACGTCACCATGTATTGATCGGGGGTCAAACCCAAACGATCGGCCAGCAGCCGTCCAGTCACGTGGCATTCGCAGTGGTAGGGGTCACCCGCCAGAAGATAGCGCTTGGGCACGCCATGAAAGCTCATGACCAACTTTTGTGGCTGACCGTGTTCGGCAAAATGTTCACGAACGCTCGCGGCCAGTGCATCGAGATAGGCCGGTTCGCGATGGTAATGATTGATAAAACGCAGTTCCGGCACCCAGCGCCAGGTTTTCAGTTCATCGAAAACGGCATCGAAGGTTGAAGCGGTCGTGGCGGCGGCGTATTGCGGGTACATGGGCAGAACCAGAATACGGCGCGCGCCGGCATCGCGCAGCTCGGCCAGCGCAGTGGCGACCGAAGGGTTGCCGTAGCGCATGCCCAGAGCAACCGAGACGGGGCCTGCCATCTGTTGCGACAAGCACTCCTGCAAGCCGCGTTGCTGCTGTCGGGAAATGGTGAGTAGAGGCGACCCGTCCTCGTAATGATCCCACACTTCCCGATAAGCGGCGGCTGACTTTTTAGGACGTGTGTTGAGGATGATCAGGTTCAGAATCGGCCACCACAGGAGTTTGGGCAACTCGATGACCCGCGGATCGGATAAGAATTGCTTCAGGTAGCGGCGCAGCGCGGGCGTGGTCGGTTCATCCGGCGTGCCGAGATTGAGTAACAGCACGCCCATCCGCTCGGCGCTACCGTGGGTGTAATGGGGTTCACCTTGATATGTCATACCGCTGTCCTTAACTATGTTTATGAATTGGCCGCGCAGCGCGTGGCGGCCGTTGATTTTGCAACGTATGATTGTAGGCAAGTTTTAAGCGCATTTGCGCCTTTTGTGCTGTTGATGAGGAGTCGATCATGTCTGAAACCAATACCCGCCATGCCCGTTTGCTGATTCTGGGGTCGGGCCCGGCCGGCTATGCAGCTGCGGTTTACGCTGCACGCGCCAATTTGAATCCCGTGTTGATCACCGGTATGGAAATGGGCGGACAACTCACGACGACGACCGAAGTCGAAAACTGGCCGGGCGATCCGGGTGATTTGACCGGCCCGGCGCTGATGGACCGGATGAAGGCACATGCCGAAAAATTTGATACCGAAATCATCTTCGATCACATCCAGAGCACCGATCTCAAGCAGCGACCGTTCACGCTCAAGGGCGATTCGGGCACCTACACCTGCGATGCGCTGATCATTGCCACCGGGGCAAGCGCGAAGTATCTGGGGCTGGAGTCCGAATCCAAATTCAAGGGCAAGGGTGTCTCGGCCTGCGCGACCTGTGACGGGTTCTTCTACAAAAATCAGGAAATTGCGGTGGTCGGTGGCGGCAACACGGCGGTTGAGGAAGCACTTTATCTGGCCAATATTGCATCCAAAGTGCATGTGATCCATCGCCGCGACAAGTTCAAGGCCGAAAACATTCTGATCGACCGTTTGATGAAAAAAGTCGATGAAGGCAAGGTTGAAATCCACTGGCACAGTGCCGTGGAGGAAGTCCTGGGCGACAACACCGGCGTGACCGGTTTGCGCATCAAGCAGGTGCAAACCGAAAAGACAACCGATCTTGCGCTCACCGGCGTGTTCATCGCCATCGGACATGCGCCGAACACCGGGATTTTCGAAGGCCAGCTCGAACTGGACGGCGGCTATATTCAGGTCAAAAGTGGCACACAGGGCAATGCGACGGCCACGTCGGTGCCCGGCGTTTTTGCCGCGGGCGATGTCATGGACCACGTGTACCGTCAGGCGATTACCTCGGCGGGCACCGGCTGCATGGCGGCGCTGGATGCAAAAACCTACCTCGAAGGCCTGGAATAAAAGCCCGGAATAAAAGCAAGGTATAACGATTGATCAGTGGCGCTTTGCCGCGCTGCCAGGAGACAACATGGACCCGGTGATCGCAGCCTATACGGTGTTACTCGCGGTAGCATTGGGGTTGAGCGGCTTTCTGCGCGGCGATGCACGGCGTCGTGGCCGCGGCCTGTTGATGGCAGCGACTTTGTCGGGGTTCATCGTAGTGGCTGCGGCCAGTGCGCTGGTCAATGCCGTAGCGGTACCCGACTTGATCCTCACGTCGCTCGCCGTGTTTTTCTCCGCGCAAGCCGCCACCACTGCGTTCTCTCTGCTGTGGCGGGAAATCTGCTCGACACATCAGGCCCGCGGATCGGTGCCGGGTTCGGACCGCGGTGAGGACACATCGGCATGAGCGTCGGTCTGCAGATCGATCTGGTCGGTTGGTTCGCGCTGGCGCTGATTCTGGCGGCGTTGTACGGACTCAACAGCGAGAAGGGCGAACAGAGCGGAAATACCGCGCGGCACAAACCCGCCATCGGGCTGTTGTTTGCAGCGTTGTTGCTGATGTTGGTATCGGTGCTCTGGACGTCTGACGGCAGCAATGTCCCGTTGGCCATTGTGATGGTGTTGCTGGGTATCGTCGCGGCCCCCTTGTCTTCTCGTTATCGGGCCGCGCGGGGTTCTTCGCCGCAACGCACGGTACGGGAGGGCATTCTGAGCGGACTGTCGCTGATCACCATCGGCACCGGCTTGTCCGTTGCCCTGCTGGGGCTGACAGGTTGGTTCGACATGGATCGCGATGCCTTTACCTGGGATATCCGGCTGGTTTCGGTGTCCAGCGAGTTCATCGGGGTTTGGACGTTCGCCGCGGGGCTCATGCTCTGGCTTCGGCTGAACGATTACCTGCCGCAATCCAGCCCGGGGCGAAATCAAAAGCGGTTCGGGCTGGCCGTTCTGGCACTCGCCGTGCTGCTGAGCGGTCTGTCGGTCCTGTTTCCGGCCTATGCGAGCGTGCTGATGATCGTGGTCGCTATACTGGCTCTGGAATTGGGTGCCCTGTCGGCGCTGGGTGTCGCCGAAACGCGGGTGGCGCGCGTGCTGGGTCAACACACAGGGCTGATCGGCGCGGCAATCGCGATGCTCGGTTATGTGCAGGCGAGCCTGTTTCTGCTATCGATGGGCGGATTGATTGTGGCGGCGGCCATTCACTATCTGCGCGGCGCCATGGCATTCAATCAGGCACGTCGTCGCCGTACCGATTCATAAGCTTTTTTGCCCATTAATCGTGACTTAAATCATCCAGCGTCAGGGCAAACCCTTCGACGAAATGTGTACAAAAGTACCTGACAGCTGGCATGGTTTCCTGCATTTCTTCGAGCTTGGCCAGCAGGTATTGCTCGGCTTTTTTGAATTCCAGATTTCCTGCAAAGCCTTCTTCCAGACATTTGAGATAAGCCGACATCGAATCGGCCGCTTTGACGACCCGCGCGACCTCCGGTTCGATTTGAGCGCTTTCGATGCTGGACGCGAACGCCGCGCGCAGGCGTTCGGGTAACAAGCCGGTGAGCTTGCGCTCGGCGTGGGCTTCGAGCGCCTTGTACGAATCGAGAATATCCTGCCGGAAGTATTTGACCGGCGTGGGCAGGTCGCCGGTGATGATTTCGGAAGCATCATGGTAGAGCGCCACGGTCACGATGCGACCGATGTCGTTGGTCTCGCCGTACAGTTCGTTGCCGATCACGGCCAGCGCGTGCGCGATCATCGCCACTTGCAGGCTGTGTTCCTGAATATTTTCGGTGCGCGTATTGCGCATCAATCCCCAGCGCGTGATGTACTTCATGCGGGCAAGGTAGGCAAAGAAATGACTTTGTTCGGGTGTAGTTGATTTGCTCAACATCAGACTCCTGATGAGTGGACGGTGGATTTCAGTAAGGGAAGCTCTGCACAAATGCAGAGCTTCCCGTGCAGGGCAGTGACGCCCTGCCGTACAATGACGCAAGTCATTGAATGCGGAGCACAAGACGGGCGTGTTCCGGCTTGTGCGTGCCTGCACGAAGCCATGGATGGATTCGTGCAGGGGTTCCCTAAGGAACCTCTGATTGAATCCTTCGTGGCCGAGACGGGCTTTTGAGGGATGAGTCGCAAGGCGCGGCGCGAAACGAATGGTTATTCCATTCGTGAGCTGCGGCTTTTGGATCAGCAACTCGGCTCACGAGGGATTCAATCAGGGGTTCCCTAAGGCACGTTTAGTCTGAACCCGGCTTCCTGAATTTGCTGCCAGGAGCGTACGGCAAAACTATCGGTCATGCCGGAAACCATATCGGTGAGTAACTGGGCTTCGCGGTAACGCAGGGGCATGGGATTGTTCGGTGATTCGAACACACGACGGTAATTTTCCGAAATCAACTGGTACAGATAGCTTGCCAACGGCGTGCGCCGTGCGCTGGCGGGATCGAGCGGATCGACCCGATCGGTAATCGCATACCAGAAGGCGTCCATCAGGCCATGGATGACTTCAAATCCGGTCAGCTCGACCTTTAATACGGTCTTGTGGCGGTAGGCATGTTGCCAGTTGCAGGCCTTAAGCGTACGCAGTAGCGCATGGGCCGGCGAGGCGGCGATCAGTTCCTGATTGAATGTGCCCGCCCTCATGGCGGGCAACTGGGCCAGAAACGTATCGGCGACGGCCTGCATGAGTGCACCTATGGCGCGGATGCGGAAGGTCTGCATGGAAATGTCGTTCAGCTCGGCAGGCGAGAGATCGGTCTGGCGATAACGCCGATGCTCCTCCTGCGCAGCATCGCAGACACGAGTCACCACCGGGTCGCCATCGGCGGCATGGCGTAAAAAGGCGATGATGTCGGAAAAGGAGAGCAGGCCCTTTTTCACCGCGTCCTCGGCGTCCAGCACCGAATAGGCAATGTCGTCGCAGGCTTCGAGAATCCAGGTCAGCGGGTGGCGCTGCCCGTCGGACAGACCGCAATGTGATTGCACCTCGGCCACCAATGCCTGTTCCGATTGAAAAAACCCGTGCTTCTTGCGCACGACGAAGTTTTTGTCTATCTCATCGCTGCCCACGGGGTATTTGATCAATGCGGCGAGGGTCGCCATGGTCAGGTTCAGGCCATAATCATCGTTGATCAGTTGCAGTTTGGTGAGCAGCCGCAGGGTCTGCGCATTGCCTTCAAAGCGCAAAAAGTCCTGCCGCATGGCTTCGTTCAGGCCCGTTTGCGGGTCAAGCACTGTTGCTTCATGTCGGGCGAACCAGCGAGCGATGGCTTCCTCGCCCTGATGACCGAAGGGCGGATTCCCCAAATCATGCGCCAGCCCGATGGTTGCAAGCAGCGCAGGCACATCGCGCAGCGCTTGCGGCAAGCCGGCAGCCAGATTGCGGTTGAACACCAGATCCAGCCCCACCGAGCGGGCGAGATTGGCGACCTCGTGTGAATGCGTCAGCCGGGTCCGGACGCTATCGGAATGATCCAGCGGGAAGACCTGCGTCTTGTCCGCCATGCGCCGCACCGGCGTGGAAAACAGCACGCGGTCATAGTCTCGTTCGATTTCGGCACGCGTTTCGGTGTGAAACAGGGCGGGACTGGTCTGGCTCGGGCGCCGGCGCGCAGAATTGAGCCACTGGGGCCAGTTTGATTCTGTGCGCTTCACATGTACGCCCTCCGGGTGGTTTTGTTCCGTTGATTTTTTTGACTCGACGCTTTCAGGCATCATCATGGTTCGTATTGTATGGGTTGTTACCCGGTTTTGAATGGGGGTTGCTATGAATATTGCCGTATTGGGTCTGGGTTTGATGGGGCGGGCGATCGCCGAACGACTGGTCAAGGCAGGCATGACGGTACGCGGTTACAACCGCAGTCCGCTTTCCTCGCCGCCGACCGGGGTGACGATGAGCGAGTCGGTCGCTGCGGCGGTGGAACCCTCCGATATCGTGTGGGTGATGCTGGCGGATTTTGCCGCCTGCGAATCGGTGTTGCTGGCGGAAACCCCCTGGGACCTGTTCAAGAACAAGCTCATCATCAACGGCGCGACCATCGGCCCCGAACAATCCCGCGCGCTGGCCGAATCCATCAAGCAGCTCGGCGGCCACTATCTGGAATCCCCCGTTCTGGGTTCCACGCCTCAGGCCGAGACCGGCAGGTTGCAAATTCTGGTCGGTGGCGATCCGGCCGATGTGGCTGTGGCCGATCCGGTGTTCCAGGCACTCGGCAAGCCCACGCATTTCGGCGGCATAGGCCAGGGGGCAGCCGTCAAGCTGGCGATGAACCAGCTCATCGGGTCGCTGACCGCGGCGTTCTCGATGAGCCTTGGGTTGGTCGAGCGTGAGGGCGTTGATGTCGATGCGTTCATGTCCACACTGCGGGAAAGCGCCCTATACGCGCCGACATTCGACAAAAAACTGGATCGAATGAGAACCCGCGATTTTGCCAACGCGAATTTCCCCTTGAAGCACCTGCTCAAGGATATCCGGCTGTTTAACGAGGTGGCCGGAACCCGGCAGATCGACGCCCGGATGCTCGATGGTCTTGCGCAGATATTGGCCGATGGCGTGGCCGCAGGCCATGCCGATGAAGACTATAGCGCCCTGTTCGGCCAAATCGTGCCAAATCATGGCATATTTGGTTAAATTTGGGGCACCTCGAAAAACCTTTCGAGGTGCCCATGCACCACATGGACGTGGTGCCGCGCAATCGCGTAAGCGATTGAAATAGCGTGAGTTTGTCGTGGGTTCCCCGCGACGAACGTCCTCGAAAAATCCCAAGGATGGGGTTTTTCGAGGTGCCCTTTGGAATCAGCGGGGGCATAAACCAATCGTGAGATTTGGCCTCATTGGTTTGCCACCTTTTCAAAGGCGCAAGGTTCGAGCACCGCTTCAATCGCTTACGCAATTGATTTGCGTGCCGTATCCGCCAAGGCGGGCGCAGGTCACGGATCACCAAAGGGCACGAAAACAGGATGCGCGGTACCACATCCCTGTGGTGCCCAGTTGTCGGCAAACAGCACGATCATTGCAGAACCTGGGTGAACAGGAAGATCGTTGCCTTGATCATTGCGAAAACGACGCCCGAAACCACAACGGTGGATATGACGGCGACGATGAAACCGGCCAGTACCCACAATCCGTCGCGCTCAAGGATTCCCAGGGCCATCAGGCAGATGGCCAGCGCAGGGAGCATATTGCCGAGGGGAATGGGTAGCACCAGCAATGCTGCCAGCAGCAGGCAAACAAGCCCGATGACATATTCCATCGGCGGCAGGGCAAGTGCGCTTGCGCGCGGGCGCAACAGCCTTTCCGCCTTTTCAAGCCAGGGCCCGATGCGCAGCACGAGTGCGTGAAAGTTTTCATGGGGCATCGACCGTCTGGTCATGATTTCAGGCAGCCAGGGTTTACGACCAAAGGCGAGCTGGGCGGCCAGAAAGATCAGGGGGGCACCCAGCACAGCCGATGTTCCGGGGGGCGTAGGCAGAATGTTGGGAAACGCGAAAGTGAACAGCAATGCGCCGAGTGCCCGATCGCCTAAGGCAACCAACAGGTCGCCAATCGAGATGCGTTCCCGGCTTGTGTCATTGGCGAGCTCGCGCAGCACCTCGGACAAGGGGGGTCTTTTTGATTTGATACCCATGTCCGGGCTCCTGGTGTTGTGCCGTTTCCTGTCGCCTTGCCCGCTTGCTTCACCCTGATCGACAATCATTCAAGTGCCTATGCCTGTTGTATTCGGTCAGATATTTCGTTGCATCGTTCGGGTTCAGTCTGCATTCTGCAGATGCGGACCAGTTCGACGCGGCGGCTGGAGGTTTCCAGGACTTCGAAGCGGAAATCACCAAACTGGAAGGACTCACCGACGGCGGGTATTCGCTCATTCTGGTGCAGCAGCAGGCCAGCCAAAGTCACGTATTCATCGATAGGGCTGACCAGCGAAACATCACCCAGGGATTGCTCCAATTGGTGCAGATCTGCCGTACCTTTGGCACGCCATTCATCCCCTTCGCGGACGATGTCGGGTGTTTCGTCCGAATCGGGAAACTCGCCAGCGATCGCTTCTAAGATATCGAGCGGCGTCACCAGCCCTTGGACTGTCCCGTACTCGTCAACCACCAGTACGAGACTGCCTTTTGCCTTGCGCAGCACGCCTAGAATCTTGATCACTTCGATACGGTCCAGCACGACGATCGGCGGGTACTGCGCAGCGCAGGTCGCAAGATCCTGTCTACTGTCCAGCGCGGTGAACAGTTCCTTGGCGCGCACCACGCCGATGACATTGTCCAGCGAGCCTCGGCATACCGGAAAAATGCTGTGCGGGGTGCCCAGCAGCTGCGCGCGGACTTCATCGGCATTGCCTGCACAATCGATCCATGAGATTTCTCCCCGCGGCGTCATGATCGTGCGAATGGAACGCTCGGCCAGGGTGAGTACCCCGGAAATCATGAAACGTTCTTCCTCGCCAAATGCCGCAGGCGGGACCCCTTCTTCCCTGTCCGCCGACATCTCTGCTGTGCTGGCCACCCTGCGTCCGCCCATCAGATTCAGAATGGCATCCGCCGTCCGCTCCCGCAGGGGCAGGCGGGACTCACTCTTGGCGAGGTTGCGCCACGCCAGCTGATTGAAGGTTTCGATCATGATTGAGAAACCAATCGCGGCGTAGAGATACTCCTTGGGAATATGGAGACCGAAACCCTCGGCGACCAGACTGAAACCAATCATCAGCAGGAAGCTCAGGCAGAGAATGACAACGGTCTGGTGTGCATTGACAAACCGGGTTAACGGCTCTGAGGCGAGGATCATGACGCCCATGGCGATCACCACGGCAACCATCATGACGGCCAGATGATCGACCATACCCACGGCGGTAATGACCGAATCCAGCGAGAACACCGCGTCCAATATGACAATTTGCGCCACCACCCCCCAGAAGCTGGCGTAAGCGGACTTGGGGCCATCCTGATGCAGGTTGCCTTCCATGCGCTCGTGCAGTTCCATCGTCGCCTTGAATACCAGAAACAGGCCACCAACGAGAAGGATCAGGTCGCGCCCTGAGAAACTGAACTGGGCGATCGAGAACAGTGGTTCGGTCAGGGTAACCAGCCAGGACATGGCCGCCAGAAGTCCCAGCCGCATCAGCAACGCGAACAAAAGGCCCGTCAGCCGCGCCCGGTCGCGCTGGTGCGGCGGCAGCTTGTCGGCCAGGATTGCAATGAAAACGAGGTTGTCGATGCCCAGCACGATTTCCAGAACGACGAGCGTGAGCAAGCCGATCCAGATCGAGGGATCCATCAGGAATTCCATGAAATACTCCGGGGAGAAAATGCCGACAGGCTGCCAGGCGAGGGGGATCGTAGGGCGTGTTTGCCGTAATCAACCACAGTGACGCTGGATGCAGACAGAAAATGAGTTCGAACGAAGCGGGATGGTGGCAATGCCAAACTGGCGAGGGCGTGAACAAAGACCTGCGCCAGACAACATCGATCACTGTCCCTAAGGTTCGTGCGCACATTTATCACCCCGGTCACCAATACAGGCGTTGGAGGGCGAGCCGTAAAAGAACGATCAAGTTGTTGCATTTTTGGGAGTTTAGCAAATAGTGCTTCAATGTTCTCGCGCAGACATTTCCCCATTTGGTTATGGGAACCGAGCCAGAACGGCCCACATGTTGCCACACCAACTCAACTGGATTCAAACCAAATCAATGGGATCATGCTCGATTGATTCAACGGCTCCCAGCAAATACTCCCAGAGAAGACCTGCATAAATGCAATTTGGCTGAGTGTTGCCCGGGCTGGTGTAAAATGCCGCCCAATTCATTTTCATCAATCAGCGAATCAGCCGAAATTCAGGACCCCGCCTCATGAAAAATAACCGCATCACCCCGCGCCGAGCCTTGTTGAGTGTTTCGGATAAAACCGGCCTGCTGGCCTTTGCCGAGCGCCTGAACAAACACGGCGTGGCGTTGATTTCCACTGGCGGGACGGCCCGCCTGCTACGCGAGGCGGGCCTGCCCGTGACCGAAGTGGCCGATGTGACCGGTTTCCCAGAAATGATGGCGGGACGGGTCAAGACACTGAATCCGAAGATTCATGGCGGCATTCTGGCTCGTCGCGGTGTGGACGATAGCGTCATGGTCGAGCACGGCATCGAGCCGATCGACATCGTGGTGGTGAACCTCTACCCGTTTGCCGAAACCGTCGCCAGGCCGAACTGCTCATTCGATGATGCCGTGGAAAATATCGACATCGGTGGCCCGGCCATGGTGCGCGCTGCGGCGAAAAATCATCAAGATGTCGCGATTATCGTCGATCCGGCCGATTACGACCGGGTGCTGGGCGAAATCGAGGCGGGCGGGATCGAGGCGCAGACCCGCTTCGAGTTGGCCGTGCGCGCCTTTGAGCACACCGCGCATTACGATGGCATGATCGCCGACTATTTCGGCAAGATGGTCAGCGGTAATGCCTTCGCGCCGACCTTCAACCTGCAATTGAACAAAGCGCAGGATTTGCGCTATGGCGAAAACCCGCATCAGGAAGCAGCATTTTACGTGGAACATACGCCACCGGTCGGCAGCATTGCCGCCGCGCAGATGATTCAGGGCAAGGCATTGTCGTACAACAATATTGCCGACTCCGACGCGGCGCTTGAATGCGTGAAGCAGTTTGCCGAACCGGCCTGCGTGATCGTCAAGCACGCCAATCCCTGTGGCGTGGCCGTGGCGGAAGACCTGACCGTGGCCTACGACCGCGCCTATGCGACCGACCCGATCTCCGCCTTCGGCGGCATCATTGCCTTCAACCGCCCGTTGGACGGTCACACCGCGCGCACCATCGTCGAGCGGCAGTTCGTCGAAGTGGTCATCGCACCGGAAGTCACGCCGGAAGCGAAAACCGAGTTTGCCGCCAAACCCAATGTACGGGTGTTGACTGTCGGCCAATGGCCATCGGTCAGCCCAGCCCGGCTGGATTTCAAGCGCGTGCATGGCGGCCTGCTGGTGCAGGACAACGACGTGGCGCGGATCACGGCACGGGATCTGACGGTTGTCTCCAAGCGTCAACCGACCCCTGAGGAATTGCGTGATCTGCTCTTTGCCTGGCAGGTCGCCCAGTTCGTGAAATCCAATGCCATCATTTACGCCAGTGGCGAGCAGACGATCGGCGTGGGTGCCGGTCAGATGAGCCGCGTGTATTCTGCCCGCATCGCGGCGATCAAGGCCGAAGATGCCGGCCTGCCGGTCGCCGGTTCCGTGATGGCCTCCGATGCCTTCTTCCCGTTCCGTGACGGGATTGACGCGGCGGCGGCCGTGGGCATCCGTGCGGTGATTCAGCCGGGCGGATCGATGCGCGATCAGGAGGTGATCGACGCGGCCAACGAACACGATATTGCCATGGTTTTTACCGGCATACGTCATTTCCGCCACTGACCGCCGGATGAGTCCGATGCGCAGCGCTTTTAATCGCCAAAAGGACCGGGGCCGTTCATGAGTTCATTCTTCGCGCAATTGCCCGATTTGCCGCCAGCTTGGGCCTGGGCGGGGCTGGCTTCGACGGCATTGCTTTTGGTCGCACTGCTTTTTGTTTGGCTGGTATTGGCGCAGCGGGCCAGGCAGCATCGCCAATCGGCCGCAGAAGAAATCGAACGCCTGAACGTGGCTTTGGCCGAGTCCCGGCACGAGGCCACCGAGCAGGAACTGGCAGCACAGCAAGCACAGCGTGATCTGGCGGCGGCCTCGACCGAACTGGCGCGCAGTCAGGCGACGTTGAGCGCACTGAGCGAACAATTGTCCGGCGTGCTGGTCGAGCGGGCAAACGAGCGCCAGCAATCCGAGCAACGGATCGATGCGCTATTGCGACAAGTGCAAACCCAGGCTGCCGAGCAGGCCGAGTTGCAGGAGCGATTGGCTCAGGAGCGCCGTGCCGCGGCAGAGAAGCTGGCCTTGATCGATCAGGCCCAAGTCCAGTTGCAGCAGGCCTTTCAGGCACTTTCCGCCGATGCACTGCGTGCCAATAACGAATCCTTCCTGAAGCTGGCCGAGGAGAATCTATCCCGTTTTCAGGCTGGCGCCGCGCAAGATTTGAGCAAACGTCAGGAAGCCATCGTTCAGTTGACTCAACCCATCCGCGAGCGTCTGGAGCAGTTTGACGTTAAGCTCAATTCGCTGGAACAGGCACGCACCAATGCCTATGGCGCGATGAACCAGCAGATCACCGATTTACTCCAAATCCACCTGCCCAAGCTGCACCGCGAAACCGCCGATCTCGTCCGGGCCTTGCGCCAACCGCAGACGCGCGGGCGCTGGGGCGAGGTTCAACTCAAGCGGGTGGTCGAGCTGGCCGGCATGCTGGAACACTGTGATTTCGAGGAACAGGTCAGCCAGTCCGATACCGCGGGCCGTTTGCGGCCCGACATGATCGTGCACCTGCCGGGCGGGCGTCAGGTCGTGGTGGATGCGAAGGCTCCACTGAATGCCTATTTGCAGGCGATGGAAGCCCCCTCGGATGAGGCGCGCAATGCTGCGTTGCAGGATCACGCCCGACAGGTGCGCACCCACATCAGTCAGTTGAGTAAAAAGGAATACTTCGATCAGTTCAGCCCCACGCCGGAATTTGTGGTGCTGTTTGTGCCGGGCGAGGTGTTTTTCTCTGCCGCCCTGTTGCAGGATCCGACGCTGATCGAGTTCGGCGCGGAAAAACGGGTGATCCCCGCGAGTCCGACTACCTTGATTGCCTTGCTCAAGGCCGTGTCCTACGGTTGGCGGCAGGAAGCGCTGGCGAAAAACGCGCAGGAAATGGCCGAACTGGGGCGCGATCTGTACGAGCGCATGGGCACACTGGCCCAGCATTGGCAGAAAGTGGGGAAATATCTGGATCAGGCCGTGGGCGCGTTCAACCAGTCAGTGGGTTCGCTCGAGGGACGGGTGTTGCCCACGGCGCGCAAATTCCGAGAACTCGGTGCCGTACGTAGCGATAAGGAAGATTTGCCGACCATGACGCCGCTGACCACGGAAACCCGACCACTCACTGCCCATGAGTTGACGAATCAGGAATTGACCGGGCCGGGCTCAGCGGCTGACATCACGCAAAAGGATTGAACACCTCGTCCTTCTGTTTGCGGTGTCGCTTGAGTTCGAAAGAGAGCACCTGCACGATCTCTTCTTCATCCAGTGGCTTGGCGGGTTTTGAACTCCGCTCGCTCAATTCGGCAGCAATCGCCTGAATCAGATGTTCGAGCTCTTGGGTGGACAGGGCATTCAGTTCGGTGTTCAGGTTCATTTTCAATGCAGTTAGCTCATCAAAACAGATTGGAAACGGGGTTGAGGCGTCAGATTGAATCGCTCCGTGCGAATGCGCAAATCCCTGAAATGGGTGGTTACCGTGAGCACCGACCCGAGTTCGGCAATCGTCAAACCACGTGACGGCTGATTTTCATAAGCGCCGGTGTCAATCCATAGCCGGTTGCCGGCACGCTTGGGTGTAGTCAGGACACTATGGCCCTGAATAACCCAGGCGATACCACTGATATGGCGATCATTCTGTTCACCGTTCTTGAGCGATTGAAACTGTGCGTTACCCCAGAGGAGCGATTCAATGCTCGGCTCATCGCGCGGTTGATCCCAGAATTTTACTTTTTTGATGCGCTCAAGCCGCGTGACACTGCGGTTCCAGTCCCAGTCGGGCAACTCGGCGTGGATAACGCCAACAGCCTCGGGCCCATTGCCGACCTGGATCATGAGTGGCATTTGGGTGATTAAGTTCATGATCTCGGTAATCAGATCGGCCCATTTGTCCTCATTGAGCGCGTCGTAAGCATCCAGTAGCCACTGCGCGCCGATCGAGACCATTGTCTGCCGCTCATCCGTGGTGAGTTGCCTGCGCGTAAGTGCCTGACGATACTGGCTGATCATGCGTTCGTGGTTGCCCGCCACAGAAAAGAACCAAGGCTCCGACAGCAGCCGCAATGTATTTAGAGAATCGGTTCCGCGATTAATTAAATCGCCCACCGCGATCAGTCGATCGGACTCCGGCTTGAATTGATGATAATCCAGGGCCTTTTCCAGCCGCGACAAGTGGCCATGAATATCACCAACCACAAAATCCCGTCCATTCGGATTAACGAGGAGTTGTTTAAATAAAGTCATTAATATGAATCAATCGATTGATTATCGCTCAGTCACGAAAACGGTTACGCAAGGAAGGTTAGACAACGTTCCGCGGCATTCCTTTCCGTTAAGTTGGAAAGAAATAAAATCATGGAAGAGCAACGGTAATTTGGGCCACGATAAGTTGCGGCCAGCATGAAAAATCAGAATTCTCCTGAGTATGGCCGCTATGCGGCAGCGCGTCAATAGCCAAATATGCCCGATGAGGGGGCCGTGAATTGCTGTGGTTTCAATAATGCGGACAAGCCCTATACTGTGCGGCGTCTCACGAAATAACCCTGGCGAATGCGCTCAAAAAGAGGGGCAAGCTCATGGTTGGCGACCTTTCAGGGCGATGTCCTATCAGCCCGGTCGTGAATGAGAGAAACCACCAAATCAGAAGGAAACCCAAATGAAAAATATCCGATTGCTTCAGTCCGCATTTCTCTTGTTGATGCTGGGCCTCTTGAGCGCACTACCCGTGCAGGCACAGACCATTGATGCCAAGGCGATTGATGCCCTGGGCGGTAATTCACTTGCCAATCATCATATTGTCCTTCAGGAAACCGATAGCGACTTGCAACGTCAAGCTCTGGTGCTGAATGTCGCCAGCAACCTGATTAATGCCTACGGGGATAATGCCGATATTGAGATTGTTGGCTTCGGCCCCGGTATTTCGCTACTTTTCGCCAACAATGAACATGCCAAGCGTATTGAATCTCTGGCACAACAGGGCGTGCGGTTTTCGGCGTGTATGAACTCACTGGCAAAAGCGACCGAGCGGCTGGGATACGAACCAAAACTGAACCCGGTTGCCAAAAAAGTACCCGCCGGTATTGTGCGAATCATCGATTTGGTGGATGCCGGGTACATACTTGTACGGCCATAATCTTGATCGAGTGGGCGGCAAAATGCCCCTCCTGATTTGTTTGGTGCATTTGCCCGACAGCGGGGGTTTTTCGTGTCCCTCAATTCATATAATCTGTTGATCTATCCGTTGATTTTTTGGAACGCTGCGAACCA
Organism: Halothiobacillus sp. 15-55-196; assembly: GCA_002282715.1. Classification (GTDB taxonomy): domain Bacteria; phylum Pseudomonadota; class Gammaproteobacteria; order Halothiobacillales; family Halothiobacillaceae; genus Halothiobacillus. The sequence goes on from NCKC01000013.1 coordinate 58,394, forward strand.
TGACCGAAGCAAACGCCTCTGAAAGCATGAGCTACAAGGACGTGGCTGAATACATTGCCAACCATGATGCCGATCGCCGAGGTGGTTTTGTAGCGCGCCCGATTTTGCTGCAAAAACTGAACGAATTCGGCTCTCCAAGCTTGGCGGTGCTTACCTTCGAGGGAGAGAAAACACTCACTGTCGCCAGCTTGCTCTCATTGCAGCCGGACGATGCAGTCGTGCTGTATGACGATAATGCCCCGGATGGTGCCCAATCATTCTACGGCGTTGTCGAAGACATTCGCGAAGGCGTGCGACCAACGGATTCGATCAAGGGGATGCGATTGATTTACTTGCAGAAAAAATCCTCAGACAAGGTGCTGGACCCAAGGGAAGCCTGACGTTTTCCCTTGATCATATACGCCAGAAACACGCATGTTAGGCGCACTCCGTTGCAATTGAGAGCCCATCCATGATCAATCTGATCGAACCCGAAAAGCGGTTGCATATCGAATCAGACGCCCGTGACGCAGGCGCTTCGGTCAAACAGCTCGCCCAGCTTCGTGTCTTGCTCGAAGTCAGTCCGTTCGTCGCCGAAAACATCACAAAGCAGCCCGATATGTGGCCGTTCCTGCTGGAACAGGTGAACCATGCCAATAGCCCGACAGATTTAGCCGAGCGGATCGAGCTGCAACTATCCGGTTGCCCGATCGAAGATTTGGATCAGCGATTGCGCCACATCCGCCGGGTCGAAATGTTGCGCATCGCCTGGCGGGATGTGGCCGGGCTTGCGTCGACGGCGGAAACCTTGCGTGATCTTTCCGATCTGGCCGATCAGTGCGTGCAACAGGCGCTGACGGCGCATGAACGCGTCCTTGTGGCGCGTCATGGTGTCCCCCGCAGTGCCGAAGGTGTGCAACAGCACTTGGTGGTGCTTGGCATGGGCAAGTTGGGCGGGTACGAGCTCAACTACTCTTCGGATATCGACCTGATTTTCCTGTTTGAGGAAGAAGGCGAAACCGACGGCCCCAAACCCATTGCCAACAGCGAGTTCTTTATCAAGCTGGGCCAGCGGGTGATCCGTTCGCTGAATGAAGTCACGAAGGACGGGTTTGTCTTCCGTGTGGATATGCGCCTGCGGCCGCATGGTGATGAAGGAGCGCTGGCGTTGAGTTTCGATGCCGCCGAGCTTTATTACACGACGCTTGGGCGCGAGTGGGAACGTTACGCACTCATCAAGGCACGCGTGATTGCGGGCGATCAGGCGGCGGGGGCGCGGTTGCTGGCACTGCTCAAGCCCTTCGTCTATCGCAAATATCTGGATTTTGGTGCCTTCGCCCAGTTGCGCGACATGAAAAAGGCCATCGAGCGGGAAATGAGCCGTCGGGGTATGCACGACAACATCAAACTCGGGCCGGGCGGGATTCGAGAAATCGAGTTTATCGGCCAGTTGTATCAGCTTTTGCGCGGTGGACGCGAGCCCAAGCTGCAAAGCCGGAGCATCCTGACAACGCTGGAGGCGTTGCGCGGGCTCAAGGAGCTACCCTCGACGATCATCGACGAGTTGCTGGCCGGGTATGACTTTCTTCGCCGAGCGGAAAATCGCCTGCAGATGATGCATGACCGACAAACCCAAACCCTGCCCCTGGATGACCTGGATCAGGCGCGTCTGGCCTTGGCCATGGGCTATTCCTCCTGGGGAGAATTCATGGCGGCGCTGGATCAGCATCGCCAACGCATTCATCGCTATTTTGGTGAAATTCTACAAACCCGCCGCGACGACACTGTGAACGAATTGCCCATGCAGCAAATCTGGCTGAACAATCTGACGCCGCAAGTGGCCGAGGAGCTGTTGTGCAACCAGGGGTTCGACGATCCTGAATCGATTCTCGATACCTTGTTGGTGTGGAAGCGTGATCTTCGTCCGCTGGTCAGCGATACGGTTCGACAACGTCTGGATCTTCTGATGCCGAGCGTGTTGCAGGAAGTGGCTGCCAATGGCGCCAGTGCCGAAACACTGCGCGCGGTACTCGCCCTGGTCGATGCGGTGTTGAGTCGGTCGGTGTATCTGGCCTTGCTGATCGAGCAGCCCGCGGCGCTCAAACATCTGGTGCAATTGTGTTCGGCCAGCCCATGGATTGCTGAACTCTTGCGACAGCAGCCGATTTTGCTGGATGAGCTCGTTGATGCGAACAACCTGTACAGCCAGCCGGATGTGCAGGCCTTATCCCAAGAAATTTCCGGATTCCTGTCGCGTTTCCCCGATGACGAAGAACGCCAGTTCGATGAACTGCGCCGGTTCCGGCAACTGGCCACGCTGCGGGTGGCTGCGGCCGATGTCATGGGCATTCTACCGGTCATGCGCGTCTCAGATCAGCTGACCTGGATTGCCGAAGTGGTACTGGAAAAAGTGCTGCAACTGGCTTATCAGCAAATGGTGGCGCGACACGGCGAACCACGCGCGGTGGATGCACAGGGTGTGGCGTACACACCGGGATTTGCCATCATCGCCTACGGCAAACTGGGCGGAATCGAACTGGGCTACGGCTCCGATCTCGATGTGGTATTCCTGCACGATTCCACCGATACGTCTGCGATGACGACGGGCAGCAAACCGATCGACAATCAGCTCTTTTTTGCCCGTCTGGCGCAGAAAATCATCCATATCCTCAGCATCCGCACGCCATCGGGTGTGCTGTATGAAGTCGATACGCGCCTGCGGCCTGATGGTGCGGGCGGCCTGCTCGTGTCCAGCCTGCAGGGGTTCGAGCAGTACCAGAAGCAGCACGCCTGGCTGTGGGAAACGCAGGCCTTGTGTCGTGCGCGATTCATCACCGGGCAGAGCCAGATCGCCGAGCGATTCGCGACGATCCGCCGGGATGTGCTCTGTGCGACCCGCGATCTGGCTACGCTCAAAGCTGCGGTATTGGACATGCGCCAGAAAATGCGCGCCGAACACGGACAAACCGGCGCTGGCGAAACATTCCATCTCAAACGCGGGATCGGCGGCATCACCGATATCGAGTTCATGGTGCAGTTCCTGTTGCTGCGTCATGCGCACGAACACCCACCAATCGTGGCGCATACGGATAATATCCGCCAGTTACGGGCGCTGGCCGAGGCCGGATTGCTGGACGGCGCGCTCAGTGAACGACTGGTGTCGGCCTATCAGCGTTTGCGCAACACCTCGCATCGGCGCACCCTGAACAAGCAGTCGCTGGAAGTGCCCTGTGCCGATTTCGCCGAGGAGCGTGCCGTCGTGCTGGCCGCTTGGCAACAGATTTTCGAGTTATAGAAAGGACATCGCATGCATATCTGGGTTGATGCCGACGCCTGTCCTGTGGTGGTCAAGGAGATCCTGTTTCGTGCGGCCGCACGCACGGGGTTGTCGATGACCCTGGTGGCCAACCAGCCGCTGGCTATTGCGCGCGGCGCATCAACCGTGCGCTTCATTCAGGTGGCCGGCGGATTTGATGTTGCCGACAATGAAATCGTTCGCCGTTTGTCGGCCGGTGATCTGGTCATCACGCAGGATATTCCACTGGCAGCGGAGGTGATCGAAAAGGGCGGGTTGGCGCTGAATCCTCGCGGCGAGCGCTACACGCCCGATTCGATCAAAGCACGCCTCTCCATGCGTCATTTCATGGAATCCCTACGGGAATCCGGCGTGAATACCGGCGGGCCTGCCAAGCTGAATCAGGCGGATCGACAGGCATTCGCCAATGCACTGGATAAAATTTTGCTGTCCCGTTCCGGTTCGGCCTGAAACAAAATATCCGGACGTTGATCCAACCAGCGTACTATTTCTCTCCCCCTCGTTCGAGGTGGTTTTTTTACAAGTGAGTATCAGGAGTTCTGCTATGGGCCGCGCGGTGCGTTATGGTTTGTCGGTGCTGGTTATTCTGTTCGCGGCGGCCACCCAGGCCGAAGTCTTGGCCGCGCCGATCAAGGTGGGGTATGTCAATTCGGTGGCGTTACTGGAGCAGGCACCACAGGCGGATATCGCCAAGCATGAGCTTGAACGGGCGTTTTCTCCTCGTGAACGGGAGATTCGCGCACTGCAGAAGCAGGCGCAAACCTTGCAAGGGCAGCTGGACAACGGCGGGGCGAGTATGGACGAGACCGAACGCAGCACATTGCGCCAGCAACTGGATCAGAAAATTCTGCGCATCCAGCAAATGCAAAGCGATTTCCAGGACGATCTCAATCTGAAGAAGAACGAGGCGTTGGGTAAATTGCAACAGACTGTATTGCGGGCAATCAAGGATGTTGCCAAGACGGATGGTTATCAACTGGTGCTTTCCGATGGGGTGGTTTATGCCGCGCCTTCCGTGGACATTACCAAGCTGGTGGCCGAGCGCTTGAAGCAACTGGCCAAAGGGAAACAATAGGTGTAAATCCTGAGTCGGCAAATCCCACTTCCCCCCTTTTTCAAGGGGGGGAAGCTCGAAAAACCAGTCATTCCCGCGTAGGCGGGAATCCAGCGCCTTGATTTTTCTGGGTTCCCGCTTTCGCGGGAACGACGAATCACGGGTATTTCGAAATACCCGGGGGGAAACAGCCTCCTTTTTTTGAACACGTGCGCCTCCCCCTTTGTAAAAGGGGGAAAGAGGGGGATTTAAAAGGGATTTGCATTTGTGCAGAACTTCCAAGGGCGCCCAGTGGGGTACTATGTCCGGACGGTTTCTGTTTCATACCTGGTATGGTGCAGACCGGCGCTTGAAACCGGACACATTTTGATTAAGAAAAAGACTATGGAAGCCATTCAACTGATTCGTGATTTTCTGCAGGAACGGACGCAGACAGATCCGGGGCTCGTCACGCCAGACGCCCGTCTCGAAACGCTTGGAATCGATTCGTTCACCTTGCTGGAGTTGATTTTCGAGTTCGAGGAACAATACGGCGTCAGCATCCCGAATGATACGCAAACGCCTGAAACGGTTCAGGATTTGTTGAATCTGATCGCCCGTTTCCGCCAGCAAGCCGAAGCCAAACCATCGTGACGCGACCGCATCGCGTGGCGGTAACCGGGCTAGGCATGGTCAGCCCATTCGGCGGCAGCACACAGGATTTTTTCACGCGGATGCTGGCAGGCGAGTCGGCCGTTGCCCTCTACGAAACCGATGATGCACCGCGCGGGCTTTCGGTGCCTGCGGTGCGCCGCGCCGATTTCGATCCGGCCGAACGCATCCCCAAACACATGATCAGCACCATGGATCGGTATACGCAACTGGGTATGGCCGCCGCCTTCGAGGCATGGGCACAAGCCGGATTTGCGCCCGGTGCCGATGATGAAAATACCGATGCGGGCGTGGCCTGGGGCTCGGCGCTCGGTGGCACACTGGCTTACGAGCGGGGCTACCGCGACCTATGGCAGAATGGACAGGAGCGCGTCTCGCCCCTGTCGGTCGTGCAGGGCATGAACAATGCCGCCTCGGCGCAAATCGGTATTGCACTGGGCTTGGGTAATTCCTGTCTGACCTACACCGTGGCCTGCGCCTCGGCTGCTGCTGCGATCGGCGAGGCATTCAACCGGATCCGTCACGGTGATGCGAAAATCATGCTGACCGGCGGTTCCGATGCGCCGCTGGCTTATGCTGTCGTGCGCGCCTGGGAGGCCATGCGTGTTCTGGCGCCGGGCGATCGTGATACGGCGTACCGTGCCTGCCGCCCGTTTCACGTAGATCGGCGTGGCCTCGTGCTGGCCGAGGGTGCCGCCGCACTGGTGCTGGAAGACTGGGATCATGCCGTGGCGCGCGGTGTACCGATTCTGGCCGAAATGAGCGGGTTTGGCGCGAGTTGCGATCACAGCCATCTCGTGCGACCGGATGCGCGCGGGCAGGTTCGTGCCTTGCAGCAGGCGCTTGATCAGGCCAATCTGGCGCCGGAAGACATCGGTTATGTCAATGCCCATGGGACGGGGACACGTGAAGGCGACGCGACGGAAATACAGGCGCTGAAAACCGTATTCGGCGCCCATGCCGAACATCTGCCCGTGAGCGCGACCAAATCCATGCATGGCCATGTGATGGGTGCGACGGGTGCCATCGAAGCGCTGATCACGGTGCTCGCGCTTCGGCAGGATGCCATTCCTCCCACCGCTCATCTTGATGCCATCGACCCGGCGTGTGCGGGTGTGCGGCACATAACGCAAGCCGAACACGGTAGCGACCTGCGGGCGGCATTGTGCAGTTCTTTCGCGTTTGGCGGCAGCAATGCGGTTCTGGCGTTCAAGGCATGTAAATGATTGGTTCGGAAAACGATTCGGGAATTGATAGGCGAATCAACTTATAATTCGCCCAGAAAATACAAATGGATCAATTGAAATGACCGAAGAAAGCCAAAAAATTATGGATCAAGCGCTGATTGATGAGCTGGCGAATCTGATTGTCGATGGGCTTAATCTGGAAGTCAGTGCAGCGGAAATCGATGCCGATGCCCCCTTATTCGGCCAGGGTCTCGGGCTTGACTCCATCGACATTCTTGAAATCGCCATGATGGTATCCAAGCGCTATGGTTTCGCCCTGCGCAGCGACGACGAGAACAACACGCGGATTTTTTCTTCACTCCGACACTTGGCGCAGCACATCGCCGAGCATCGCAGCTGTTGAGTCGAATCATGTCGCGCGACGTTCTGTTCGGTCGCATCAAGGCCACGCTGATCCTGCTCCTTTTGGGGCTCGATCTGTTTTTGGCCAATGTTCTGAGTCCCAAGGCCGACGTTTCCGCCGCGGTGGTCGTGCTGGCTTTTTTGCCGATCACCCTGATTCTGCTGGATACGCTTTGGCATACAGCGGGAAAGAGAATCGCGCTGGCGGTCGCCGGGTTGATCGTACTTGGCGGTGTGCTGCTGTTGCCGCAACTTCAGGCGCGGATCAGTCTGATCTATCTGTTGCAACACCTCACGGCGAACCTGCTGCTGGGGTTCTGGTTCGGCCGCAGCTTGTGGCGCAACCGCCAACCGGTGTGTACGCAATTCGCAGGCGTGCTGCACCCCCGGATGACGCCGCTGCTGGTGCAGTACACGACGCGCGTGACGCAGGCATGGACGATTTTCTTCTTCGCAATGGCGATCACGTCGATCCTCTTGTATCAGTTCGCGCCCATCACGCTATGGTCCATTTTTGCCAATAGCCTCACGCTGCCGCTGTTGGTGCTGATGTTCGGGGCGGAATACCTGGTGCGACGCCGCGTTCTGCCGCCGGAAGATCAGCTCGGCCCGCTGAGTGCCTATCGTGCCTATCGTCGTTCGGTGCTGGCTCGCCGCACCCAAGGCAAGTATCAAAACGCGACTGCGGAAACCCCGGCGTCCAAATGAACGCATTGATGAACGCGTTACCGCTGGTTTTTGCCGATCCCGATCAGATCCTGCTCTACCGTCAGCAGGGCGGCGATACACGCGCCATCACGGCACGGCAATTCATGGTCGATGCCGAGGCGCTGGCAGTTGATTTGACGACCGGACCGGGCGCGCAACAGTTCATCATCAACCTCTGTCAGGATCGCTATCGTTTCTTGGTGGGTTTCGCCGCCACGATCCTCGCCGGGAAAACCAATCTTCTGCCCTCAACCTTTACGGGCGAAACGCTTCGTCAGATTTTTATCGATACCCCTGACGCACTTTGTCTGCACGATCACGACGACTGGCCGTTTCCTTATCCCCACTTTTCCTTGGCCCATCTTTCCTTGGCTCGTCTTTCTTTGGCAAATCGCTGTCATCGGGAGCCATCGCCGGATGGTTTGGGTGAATCTGGTCAAATCAAACCTGAGCATGTCGTGGCCCAAGTCTTCACCAGCGGCTCGACGGGCCTGCCGATGCCCCACAACAAAACCTGGGGCAAACTGGTGCGGAACGTCGAAGCCGCCCTGCAGCAGTTGGGGATTTCCAGCCCTGTGAGTCTGGTCGGCACCGTGCCGCCGCAGCACATGTTCGGTTTCGAATCGCTGGTGCTGCTTTGCCTGATCGGGCGCTGCCCGCTGTGGTCCGGCAAGCCGTTTTATCCGGCGGATATCGTAGCCGCGCTCGATGCCATGCCCGAGCCGCGTATGCTCGTGACTACGCCGTTCCATTTGCAGGCCCTGCTGGATGCACAAATCGCGCTGCCCCGAATTGACCGCCTGCTTCTGGCCACGGCACCGCTTTCAGTCGAGCTGGCCGAGCGGGCCGAGTGTGTGACCGGCGCGCCCTTGTATGAAATCTACGGCAGTACGGAAACCGGGCAGATTGCCAACCGACGCCCGACGCAATCGACGGCATGGACTTTGTTTCCGGGCATCACGCTGACCAAAGCCCACCCGGATGAAAACGATGAACTGTATATCGCCAACGGCGAACACATCGAAGCGCCGGTCATGCTGTCTGATCGTATCCATCTGCGGGCGGATGGTCAGTTTGATTTGCTGGGGCGCGTTGCCGATCAGGTCAATATGGCGGGCAAGCGCAGTTCACTCAATTACCTCACGGCCCAGATCAAGGCTATTGACGGCATAACCGACGGGGTATTTTTCCTGCCCGAGCCCAAGAAAAATCAGGCCGGGAAAAATCGGGCAGGAAAAGATCAGGTCATCACGCGATTGTGCGCGGTGGTTGTGGCCCCTGGGTTGAATGCGGCGGATATTCTGGCTGCCCTGCGTGACCGGCTCGACCCGGTATTTCTGCCCCGTCCCCTTATTCTGGTGGAAAGCTTGCCCTATAACGCGACCGGCAAGCTGCCGCAAATCGCCTTGCAGGCCATCCTTGATCAGCATCTCGCGGCTCTGGCACCCAAAGATCAAACCTCATGGCGTATTCCGGCCGATCATCCCGTGTTTGCAGGCCATTTCCCCGGCCATCCGCTCGTTCCCGGTGCCTTGCTGCTGGATTGGGTGGTGGAACGCGTGGCCGCGTATTGGCAGGTTTCTTCTCTGGGCTTGCGCATCGAACAGGCCAAGTTTGCGCATCCCGTGTTGCCGGATGCGCGCGTGACGCTGGACTTGCAGGCCGAAGCTGACCGGTGCCGATTTACGTTGAAAGTCCACACTGGTGAAACAAACCCGGTCGCCGTCTCGGGCATGTTGGGTCGCCAGCCGAATGACGCGGCTGGCGATACGGAGTCGAAACGCGCATGAACGCATCCACCAAGGTTGAATGGCAACAGCACCCCGAACGGGGCAGCCAATTCATGTTGCGTGTGATGCTGTGGCTCTCGCGACATCTGGGTCGCCAAGTGAGTCGCTTGGTGCTTTACCCGATCGCGCTATATTTTTTGTTGTTCGTGCCCGCGGCCAGGCGCGCGTCGCGTCAGTATCTGGCGCGCGTGTTCGGGCGGCCAGCACGGTTGATCGAAGTGTTCCGGCACATTTTCACGTTTGCCAGCACGGTGCATGATCGCGTGTATTTACTCGATGGCCGTGATGATCTGTTCAAGATCGAATTCGTCAATCGGCATTGGTTCGATTCGCCCGAAGGCGCGATTCTGATCGGCGCACACATGGGGAGCTTCGAGGCTTTGCGGTCGGTTGGAAAAACACACGCCCGGCGTCACGTGAGTATGTTGATGTATCCAGAAAATGCCCGAAAAATCAATGCCCTGCTTGCCTTGGTCAACCCGGATGCCGCCAACGACATCATCCCCCTCGGGCAGGTGGACTCCATGCTCACCGCGCAGGAGCGGTTGGAAGCGGGTCATCTCGTCGGGATGCTGGCCGACCGAAGCCTGCCGCAGGACACCTTGCGCCCATGTATTTTTCTGGGTGAACCCGCCGCGTTCGCATTGGGTCCGTTCCGTGTCGCGGCCCTGTTGAAAAAGCCGGTCTATTTCATGGCCGGTCTGTATCTGGGCAAAAATCGCTACCGCGTGCATTTCGACCGACTGGCCGATTTTTCCGACACCCCGCGTGCAGGGCGGGATGCGGCCATCCTGGCGGCTCAGGATCGATATGTCGAAATACTCGAATCGCTCTGCCGGCAAGCCCCGTACAATTGGTTTAATTTTTTCGATTTCTGGTCGGATGATGCCTCGTCTGATCACGCCCGTACGAATCCGCCCGACAAAGAGACTGCTGACTGATGCGCCGAACCCTTTTTCTATTGAGCACCTCGAAAAACCTACTGAATGCGAAGCTGGCGGCAGCCCGCTGTCCGATTGCAGCGTCGCGTGCTCGTTTACGCGCAGCTGGCGTAAGCCCGCGCCTCGCCTATCTACTTGATATGTCTCGTTGCTCACTGAACGCGAAGCTGGCGCAAGCCCGCGGCTCCTTGCACTCGAACATGCTAACGCGGAGCTGGCGTCAGCCCGTGACGGTTTTTCGAGGTGCCCTATTGTTCTTCCTCTTTCAGAGCATCGCCCTGGGCCAGACCCAAGCCACGTCCGCCCCATCACCGGACTGGACGCCCGCAGCGGTGTTGCGCATGCTGGTGGAACACCGTCAGGGTTCGGTGCGATTTAGCGAACAAAAATTCATCGGTGTGCTCGATACCCCGCTGCTTTCGGCGGGCACGCTCACGTTCCGCCCGCCCGACTATCTGGAAAAGCACACCACCGCCCCGCGTGATGAACGCATGACCATCGAAGGCGATAAGCTCACCTACACGCGTCAAGGGCAGACCTACACGCTGAATCTGGCCGAGCACCCGGAGGCCACGGCTTACGCCAACAGCATCCGTGGCTTGCTCAATGGCAATGCCGAGCTGCTGCGAAAAAGTTATGTGTTGAAACTCAGCGGCGACCGCGCGCATTGGGTGTTGCTGCTCCTGCCCACCGACCCGCATATTCAGAGCCTGATCAAGAGCATCAGCGTGAACGGTTCGGGTGATCAACTGCAAACGATCGAATACGATCAGGCCAACGGCGACCGCTCGATCATGACGCTTCTGCCCGCCATCCCAACCAGCCCATGAATCGCCAAATCCCCGGAAAAGTGAGTTGGACAGAACGGCGTGCGCCCGTTATCGGCCTGTGGCTATTGATATTGGCCCTGAGCCTCGCGGTCATCCTGCACACCCGCTTCACGGCGGATATGTCGGCATTCCTGCCCGAGCATCCCACCGCCGCACAGGCATTTTTGGTCGATCAGATCAAGGATGGCGCCATTTCGCGCATGATCCTCATCGGGATTGAAGGCGGCGATGCCACCACGCGTGCAGCCGCTTCGCAGGCATTGGGAAACGCTTTGCGGCAATCCGGTTTGTTTACCGTCGTACGCAATGGCGATGCGCCCACCCGTGACCGGGATAAAACCCTGCTGTTCGATCATCGTTATCTGTTCAGCCCGGACATCACACCTGAGCGCTTCACTGTGGCGGGCCTGCACGACGCCATCGCCAATGGCATCGATTTGCTGGCTTCGCCCTTCGGCGTGTTCTCGCAAACGATCTTTACCCGCGACCCCACCGCCGAAACCTTCGCCATCGTCGGCCAGCTCGGCCAGAACACGGCTACGGATCACGCCCCACGCAGTCAGAACGGCGTTTGGGTGTCGCCCGATGGCAAACGGGCCTTGATGATGCTGCAAACCCGCGCAGCCGGAGCCGATACCGATGCCATGGCGCGCGCCATAGACGCTGTCCATACGGGTTTTTCGAGCGTCATCACAGCGCACCCGGATTGGTCATCGCTGCGCCTGCTGGTTTCCGGCGCCCCCGTGTTTTCGGTGGATGCCCGTCAGTTGATCAAATCCGATGTGGAACGATTCAGCATCATTGGCAGTGTGGCCATCCTGTTGTTGCTTTTGCTGGCATATCGCTCGGTTTCCATGCTGGTTCTGGGGCTGCTGCCGGTACTGACCGGTATTGCCGTGGCGATTGCGGCCGTCAGCCTCGGTTTTGGCACCGTGCACGGCATCACCATCGGGTTTGGCACCACCCTGATCGGCGAGGCCATCGACTACTCGATCTATTACTTCATCCAGACGCAGAACGCATCGAGCGAGGATGTACCATCTCGATTTGCTGGCCGATCGACGGGCCGATCCGAGGGAATGGAACGCTTCTGGCCGACCATCCGGTTGGGTGTGCTCACATCAATAACCGGCTTTGCCGCGTTGTTGTTTTCGGGCTTTCCCGGCCTGGCGCAAATCGGCCTGTATTCGATTGCCGGTTTGACGACTGCCGCATTGGTGACAAGGTTCGTGCTGCCGCATCTGGGCACGGCCCGGCTCAACCGACATTCGCTTGCGGGTATCGGGCGGCTGCTCGCCCCCGTTTTTCGCGCCATACAAGCGTTGCGCTGGGCATTCGTGCTGTTGGCGCTCGCGGGCTTTGTGTTGCTGGTGTGGCGGCACGATGCGATCTGGCAAACCGGCCTTTCGGGTTTGAATCCCATTTCCGCACAGGCACAAGCGATGGATGAAGCACTGCGCGCCGACATGAATGCCGATGACGCCCGTTATTTCATCGTGGCCAAGGCGCCTACCCAGCAAGCGGCACTGGCCGCAGCCGAACGTATCGATGCGGCCCTCGAACCGCTCATCAAGCAGGGCGTCCTCGCCCGTTTCGATAGCCCGGCGAAATTCCTGCCCAGTGTCGCAACCCAGCGCGCGCGCCAGCAGGCGTTGCCCGACCGAACCACCCTCACAGAGCGACTGGAAGCCGCCGTTCAGGGCCTGCCCATTCATGCCAGCAAGCTCAAACCGTTTGTTGATGCCATCGAGCAGGCCCGCAAGCAAACGCCTCTGACGCCAGCCGATCTTGAAGGGACTTCGTTCGGTCTTGCCGTCAACGCCTTGCTGCAAAAGCAAAACGGTCAGTGGCTGGCTCTGATTCGCCTGTATGTCCCCTCTGTCGGTAGGCCCGATGCCGACAAGCCCACTGATGGCCCACTCGACACAGCGCGCATCACGGCCGCCCTTGAATCGAGCGGCGTATCCGATGCCCTGTTCGTGGATAAGGACGCAGAATCCAGCCGCCTGTTCAACAGCTATCTGGAAAACACCATTACGTTGTCGCTGGCGGGCTTGTTCGGCATCGTCATTCTCTTGGGCTTCGTGTTGCGGCATCCGGCCAGATTGATCCGTGTGTTGCTGCCGCTGCTGGTGGCCGTGGTACTCGTGATGGCCGGATTGAATCTGGCCGGTGAAAAACTCAATATCCTCAATCTCGTCGGCCTGCTGCTGATCGTCGCCATCGGCTCCAATTACGCCCTGTTCTTCAATCAAAACAAAGCGCCGGATCACCAGACGCTCGCCTCGCTGCTACTGGCCAACCTCACCACGGTTATCGCTTTCGGCACGCTCGCCTTCTCGCAACTACCGATCCTGCACGCCTTCGGCAGTACCGTCGCACCGGGTGCTTTTCTGGCTTTGGTGGTGGCCGCCGCATTCGCCAAACCCAACGCAGCGGAGAAGCCCGCATGACGAATGCACAAGCGCAGAACCGGACATTGGATCACCTAGAGATTGCCGCGCGCGTTCCGCATCAGGGCAGCATGTGCCTGCTGGATCGGGTAATCGACTGGAACGAGCAAAAAATCGAATGCAGCGCGATCAGCCATCGAGCCATGGACAACCCCTTGCGCCGGAATAATCGCCTGGGTGCCGCCATCGGCATCGAATACGCCGCACAAGCCATGGCGGTGCACGGCGCACTCCTCGCCGCCCGTGAAACCGCGCCGAAAAAAGGCATGATCACGCGAGTGCAACACATAACCCTGCATGCCGAACGGCTGGACGACTGCCCGGACGCGCTTCGCATCACGGCCGAGCGTCTGATGGGCGATGAACGGATGGTGCGCTACGGATTCAAAATTCGCAGCGGTGAACGGATTCTCATCGAAGGCGAAGCCAGCGTGATTCTGGATGCTTAGGCGTCAGGTCTGCTCACCGGTCGATCAAGGTGCTGGCGATGTTTCTTTCGTATACGTGTTGTAGTCGGTGTTCGCATTATCCAAACAGCGTTCCCGCTCGGCCTGATTCGGCACTTTGAGGCACTCGTTCCTCTGGTAGGATTTTCCTGCCGAATACCATGCCGCCGAGGAACATCCGCTGACCAGCGTAACCAGGCCGAGCACGCCCAAAACCAAGATTCGTCGATGCATCGAGTACCTCTCAAAGATGTGCAGAATGAACAGCGACCTGCTCGTATCACCTTTTTACATCATCACTCTTTCCTCTTGTCTGCGATAGAGCGTAATGGGTTCTACCCCTTTGTCTTGCAGGTTCAGGGAAGCGCCGCTTGTGTACATGACCAATCGGGGCTTCGGTTTTGGGCAGACCGTACATCGACTGCACGCCCCAGTAGTGTGGACATGACCGTGCGCGCATGATCTGTCGATGCTGCGGTGGTGAAGAACTGATCCTCAGTGATCCGACCATCCGACGCGGCGACGCTGGGTGAACCGATGCGCCGCCCGACCTGTCTGGCTACGGCGGCTGACGAATCCAGTATGGTCACATCCGGCCCAACGATGGCTCTGATCTGCCGGGCCAGATACACATAGTGCGTGCAGCCCAGCACCAGCGTGTCCGCCCCGGACGCGAGCAGCGGTTCGACGTAACGACGAATGAGTTCGTAAGTCTTCGGATGATCCATTTCCCCACGCTCGACCTGCTCCACAAACCCGGGGCACGGTTGAAGAAGAACGTGCGTGTTGGCCCCGTGTGTGCGGCACAAGCGCTCTACGGCCGTGCTCTCGATTGTTTTGCGGGTGGCGAGCACGCCGATGGTTCCCGATCGGGAATGTTCTATCGCGGGTTTGATCGCCGGTTCCAGTGCGATGATGGGAATCGAGAACTGCCTGCGCAATTGCGCCACGGCGATTACCGTCGCCGTATTACAGGCAACGACCACCGCCTTCGCACCCTTTGCGACAAGAAAATCCGTCATGGCAACTGCTCGTTCTGTGATGAAGTCGGATGAGCGATCTCCATACGGTGCATAGCCTGAATCGGCAATGTAGATAATGTCTTCCGCAGGCAGTGTATTTCGAATGGCCTGATAAACCGACAGACCGCCCACGCCCGAGTCGAAAATGCCGATGGGGGCCGTGCACTTGATGGTGGTTGATTTCACAGTTAGTTCTTGCAACAGCGAAGAGGCAGATGCCTAAGGCGCAATGCCCGAGAATAGGCATGGGTTTCCAGTACCTGCACTGACAATGAGGGCGTTGGTTTTGCGAATCACGACATCTCCTTGCGGCCTTGAAAATAGACAAACATCAGCACCATGCCCATCAATGAAGCCAGGCGACCGGTCGATATGCGCCTGAAACCAGCTGCTGGCATCGGCCGACCGGGTTGAGTAGACACTTCCCGATAACTTTTGGGTTGCATGTGAAGGCACGAGATAAGCTGACTCATTGAGCCAGGCCAAAACCAGTCAAACTGATTCGAGTAGATGCCAAAGAGACATGAAATCCCGGCATTTTACCTTCGGATCGTCCCGCGTGTAATACATCGCAAGAATGACCGGTTCCCGCTCTGGTGGTCAGAATGCAGCCCTATCCTGTGTTGTGCCCGGGGTACCTCAGCCGGTTTATTACACGTTCAATCTTGCGTCTTGGTTGAGAACAAACCGGTGACTTGGTGTTGACTTGGAAAAGTGCATAGATTTGTCAGCCGCTGCGCACCAAAAGTTGCTTGAGCACCACGGCATTATTGTGCAACTGATCTTTGGCCGCGTACACAAGTGTTACATCCCTTTGTTGAGCAATCGCCTGTAGCTCGGCCCATGCCGGATTGTCTTTCAATTCGCCGTGATATTGCCGCTTGAACTCAGGCCATTTTTCGGAATCATGCCCGAACCACTGGCGAAGCTCGGTTGAGGGTGCAACCGCCTTAAGCCAAAGATCAATCTTGGCATCCGCCTTCGAGAGCCCTCTTGGCCAGAGACGATCCACAAGCACTCGGTAGCCATCGTCATTAGTCGGTAAATCGTATGCCCGCTTCAATTTCACGTTCATGGATGACTCCCTGTGGTCGCTCCAGGCATGAAGTGAACCCGCACATGTGGCGAGTGGACGGCCAAGTAGCGCGCGGTGAGAGACGCGGGATACAAGAAAGACTTCGAATACATGATGTACGGAACCTCCCTGTAAGCCACGTCTTTATTGGCAACTATGCACCAAACACCGACGATGCGCGAGCCGGAATTTGAGGGGCAAGTTCGTGGCCAGAATTGGCTGCCGAATCGTTGACAGGAAACGCCCTGAATCACCGGAGTGCCTAACGCTCAGGTTCAGCCTCGGCCCTACCGGAGCGAAGCGGAGGCAGGGCCGTTGGCTGGAACCTGTTGCTAGGCAGCAAGATTGAGCTGCCACGACACACCAAAGCGGTCATTGACCCAGCCAAACTTCTGGCTGAAGCCGTAGTTGTCCAGCGGCATAAGGACTTCACCTCCGTCGGACAGAATGTGAAACACTCGCTCCAAATCCTCTAGTGAATCAAACTCAACGAACGTGGAAAACGATGGCGTAAACGAGAAATTATGCTTGATCGGGCTGTCAGAGCACATGTACTCACGCCCGCAAAGCGTGAACACCGCAACCTTGATAGTCCCGACCGGACCAGGATCACCCTCGGCGTAACGCTCGACGCGCACCATGCTCGAATCAGGAAAGGTGGCGAAATACAGATCCAAAGCAGCCTGCGCAGTACCGCCTTGGAACATGAGAAAGGGTCGGGCCGTTGTCATACGTGCCTCCATATAGAGTTTGCAGCCTAACGTTCAAGCTCAGCCGACGACGGAAGCGGGCGAAGCTCGCTGTAGCCGGTCGGCTGGAGCGCAGAGTTAGGCCACATTACCGGTGGGAACAATGCCATGGCCACCAATGGGCGTGGTCTCGAAACGCTCGCCAAAGCCTGCAATAAGCGGCTTGCCACGCGAAATGGCTTCTTGAACTGACGGCAGGGACAAAGACGCGCGATGGCTTTCTTGACTATCCCACACCTCAGTTATTCAAATGGCATCAGGATCAGTTGGGTCTTGCGCGACTATGTAGCTGTGACAACCTGGCATACCACTTACACCATCAAGGAGGATGGAGATCAATGCGTCACGCTGTCCCGGCATAGTTTTCATCTTTCCGATCAGACCGTACATGTTTCTTGTTCCTTTCAGTTAAACGCAACCTGGAATGAAGGTGGCCACCGCCAATATGAATGATCAGCGGCCTAACAAGCAATATACATCTTGGCAGGTGTATAACACGGTTGTCATTCATATATCCCTTTGTTTTAATTGCCTGATTAAGAAATAGAGCGCTTCATGGATGAGTATAAACACACCTTCGCCAAAATTACTTAATCAGGTTCGTGATTTGATTCGAACCAAGCGTTGCAGCATCCGCACGGAAAATCAATATCGGGCATTTCGAAAAACCTACTGTGCGACCCGATTGCTGCGTTGGGCGGTGCTAACGCAAAGCTGGCGTCAGCCCGCTCCCTCGCCTATCTATTTGATATGTCTCGGTCGCTGCGCTCCGGCCGCCTTGCACTCGGGCCGCTCGTGACGGTTTTTCGAGGTGCCCATGTATTTGTTTCTGGCAGTTATTCGATTGATCCGCGCAGTGGTGCCGAGCGGCGCCATCATCTGGATAAAAAGTTGTTGCAACGCGCCATGAAAAAGGCAGTGAGGGCAGCCGATCTGGCCAAACCAGCGACGCCGCACACTTTGCGCCATTCGTTCGCCACGCATTTGTTGGAGCGTGGGCAGGATATTCGAACGATTCAGGCGCTGCTCGGCCATAAGGATGTGGCGACGACGATGATTTATACGCATGTGCTTAATAAAGGCGGACGCGGGGTGGTCAGCCCGCTCGATTTGTGAGCGGGTGTTCTATTATTGAGGGCCTGTTTTACCCGAGATAAACCCATGTCTGAGTTCTGGAATCAAAAATACGCGCGTGATGATTATTTTTATGGCAAGCAGCCGAATGACTTTTTGCGTTCGCAGGTGTTTCGCCTGTCGCCCGGTGCGCGGGTGCTGGTGGTCGGTGATGGCGAGGGGCGCAATGGCGTTTGGCTGGCGGAGCAAGGCTTTGCTGTAACGACGGTGGACGCTTCCCACGTGGGGTGCGAAAAATCCGCTGCCTTGGCGTCTGATCGGGGCGTGTCGCTCACCACGCTGTGTGCTGATTTATTGACATGGGATTGGCCGGTCGCCGCGTTTGATGCGGTGGTTTCTGTTTTTCTGCATTTTCCGCCCGATGAACGGAAGGTAGCCCATGCGCGGATGCAGGCGGCGCTGATGCCCGGCGGTTGGTTGATTATTGAGCAGTTTCACCCGAATCAGTTGAACGGTTACAACAGCGGTGGGCCTAAAGCTGTTGAGATGTTAACCACGATGAGCGATTTGGCCGAAGACTTCAACGCCATTGATTGGTGGCTGCTGGCCGAGGGGACGACGTGGCTTGAGGAAGGAACGGGGCACTCGGGCCTCGGTTATGTGAGCCACGGGGTCGGGCGCAGACAGTGAAAGCGTTTTCGAAGGAAGTACGAATATCGTGTTTCTGAGGGCTAGACTCGGCAAATCCCCCTGCCCCCCTTTGCGAAAGGAGGGTGAGATGGCGCATTTGCGAAACGGGGTGTATGAAGTGGTGGCTTTACGAAAGGTGGGTTTGAAATGCCGTTTTCAGAGGTGGTCTGCGTACGGTTTTAGTATTGCTCGCCCCTTCAGTCGCCGGGTAGTGGTGCCATTAATGCTTGTATGTCGGCTTCGCTGAACTTGGTTAGTGCGGAGCCGTCGCCGCTCAGTACGCCTTCGGCGAGTTTGGCTTTTTTGCCCTGGAGAGCGAGGATTTTCTCTTCGATGCTGCCTTCGGCCACCAGTTTGTAGACGAATACCTGCCGGGTCTGGCCTATGCGGTGCGCGCGGTCGGTGGCCTGATCTTCCACGGCGGGGTTCCACCACGGATCGTAGTGAATGACGGTGTCGGCGGCGGTAAGGTTGAGGCCGACGCCGCCGGCCTTGAGGCTGATGAGGAAGATGGGGATGTCGCCGTTCTGAAATTGGCGCACGACGGTTTCGCGATCACGCGTTTCGCCGGTGAGAATGATGTGGGCGAGTTTGGCTTTGGTCAGCGCTTCGCTGATGAGTGCCAGCATGGATGTGAATTGCGAGAACACGAGGATGCGGCGCCCTTCGTCGACCAGTTCCGGCAGCATGGTGAGCAACAGGTCGAGTTTGGCGCTTTGCGCTGCGTGCTTGCCGCTCTTGCCCGTCTGGCGACTGGGCAGCAGGCGTGGGTCACAACAGACCTGGCGTAGCTTGAGCAGGGCATCGAGGATGACGATGTGGCTGCGCGCCAGCCCCATGCTGTCGATGGATTGGCGCACCTTTTCATCCATGGCCGAGCGGACGGTTTCGTAGAGGTCGCGCTGCGCACCTTCGAGCGACACGCTGCGGATAATGCTGGTTTTAGGCGGGAGTTCTGCTGCGACATCTTCTTTGCGCCGCCGCAACAGAAAAGGGCGCAGGCGGCGGGCGAGCAGGTCACGGCGGATGGTATCGCCATGCTTTTCGATGGGTGTGCGAAACACGCGGGTGAACTCGGTTTTATCACCGAGAAAGCCGGGCAGCAGAAAATCGAACTGTGCCCATAATTCGCCCAGATGGTTTTCCATCGGTGTGCCGGTCAGGCTGAGGCGGCGTTCGCTTTTGATGCGCCGTATGGCCTGAGCCGCCTGACTGGACGCGTTTTTGACTGTTTGTGCTTCATCGAGAATAAGCTGGCTCCAGGTGTGCTGCTCCAGTGTTTCGATGTCTCGCCACACCAAGGGATAGGTGCTCAGCACGATGTCGTGTGTGTTGATTTGATCGAATAATGCGCCGCGGTTGGCACCATGCAGGGTGAGTACGCGCAGTGCCGGTGTGATGTGTTCGGCTTCGTGCCGCCAGTTGAACAGGAGCGAGGTGGGCAGCACGATGAGCGCCGGATGCGTCAGTCGTCCCTGTTGTTTTTCGCGCAGCAGGAAGGCGAGGGCTTGCGCGGTTTTCCCAAGGCCCATGTCATCGGCAAGAATGCCGCCAACACCCAGCGTGCGCAGGTGGCTCAACCAGCCGAGTCCTTCGCGCTGGTAGCCGCGCAATTCAAGACCAAGCCCTTCGGGTGGCTCGACGGCTACGGGCACGCCTGCGCTTTGGATGCGCCGGGCCACTTCCAGTGCATGTATCGACCCATTCGGTCGCATGTCCTCGGGCAGCGCCGCCAGCCGGGTGGCATCGAGCGTGTGCAGGCGCAGACCCTCGCCCTGCGGCCGGTCGAACAGGTCGATGAGCTGGCGCACGATGGTTTTGATTCGCCCTGCTTCAACGCGGATGCGCAGGTTCTCATGACTGCGCAGAATCACACTGGCATCATCGGCCTGTTCGTCGATAAAGCTGCTGTCCAGCCAACGCGGTTCACGCGCGAACAATTCACTGAGCATGGGTGTGAGGGCAAGCCGCTGGCCGTCGATCAGCACGCCAAGATCAAGGTCGAACCAGCCGGAACCGTCTTCGTTGACGGTGGCATCCCAGCCTTCCGGCTCATGCCATAAATGGCGAAAATCGTCGGGGATTTCCACCAGCCAACCCGCAGCGCGCAGTTTGGGCAGCGTTTCGGTCATAAACTCGACCCATGCCGCCTCGTTTTCCAGGCCATACAACGCGCGCGCGTCATCAAGAACGCTGGCGGGGATGCGGGTGAGGCCGTATTTGCGTAGTTGGCGCGTCCAGCGTGCTTCTTCGTTTGCTTGACGTTTGATGTAGATCCACTGCCCCTCGGCGTTCTGACTCAACCCTGTGCGATCATCGGGGCCGACCCTCATCCCGTCGTAGTCGAAAGCAAATTCAGCCACATCAAATCCATTGAGCACACCGCCATAGCTGCGGTACGGATTGATACGTCGAACTGCCAGTGTGTGCAGACTGAGAACGGGCTTGGGGGCGATGTCGATGGCGGCGGCTTCGCTTTGGATGGGCGGAGCGAGATCCGGCGCCGATTGGGCCAACACTTTGGCGACCAAGGGCAACGCTTGTTCGGTGATCGGCGGTATGCTGAGCAAGTGCTTGATCCGGACTGGATCTTCGGTCGTGTTCACACGCCCCAGCTCGCCGGTGCGCGCATCCAGATACCAGAATGCCGATAGCGCGAACAGTTTTGCAGCGGGTTCGACCAAGAGTTCAGGGCGCAGGGTGCTTCCCTCCCGGCGCCATTGCAGACGCGCTGCACGATCTGCTCCACGTTTTAGCGGCGCATGGCTTTCCTCGATATACAGCCGCCCGGTATCACGCATCAAATCAAGCGCCATCTCGCCCAGTTCGTTATCCAGCGAAAAGCCGCTGTAACCAAAACCGAAGGGCTGGTGGTTAATGAGGTGAAGAATAGTGAGGTCGGCTTGCTGGACAAAACGAGGCGGTTTGCGCAGCGCGCCATCAATGTTGTACCAGGCGTTCGCGGACTCCAGAATCAGCCCATCCTTGCCCACCCGCACTTTGTACAGATATACCTTTGCAAGCAAGTCCTTGCCAGAGGCTGGCTTGAGCAGGTAAACCAGCACTTCCTTCATGGCTCTGGCCGCACTGGTCATGCTTTGCTGCCATTGATCCAGCCATGCCAGCGTTTCCGGGGGCACGCCCGGAATAGGGTGCCGATAATTCAACGCAGCGATGAGCGTAGCGGCGGCGTGCTTGCATTGGTAGCCGACAGGACAACTGCATTCCGCGTCGAAGAACACCTTGTCATCCGTATCATGATAAAAATTGATATGAACATCATATGGGGTTCTGTCTGTACCCTGCACTTCTGCGTTGATATAGCTATTTTCCACGTGCAGTAGCCGAACGGCATTACGGATGTAAGGCTGGGCTTTTTTTATTTCATGCGCGCCAAAATAGGCGGTGATGTCGGCAAGGGTGAAGGGAAGATAGATCGGGCGAGTCATGTTTTGTGTATCGTGCAGTGGGTTATTGCGGAACAATGCCGGGTATTGTTAAACCCCTGTTCATGGGATTTTCGAGGTGACATCATCCCGCAGAACTTAACAGTTTGTTGAATACTTTTGTGGTGCATCGCACAGCGCTCGGATGCCGGGCGTGCCGCGAGGGAAATGGAACGTCCTTGATGCGATGGAGGGCTGGAACTGAATGATTTTTCCGGTGCAATACGTAAATGACTATTGTTATCATTTGGGTTTGCATGCTACAGTCTAGAAAATAATTAAGATTTGCTTAACTAGATTGATCGAGGTGCCTGTTTACTCGATACAATGAGGTGATTAACCATGTTGGCTCTCTCTCAGTTGCTTTCCCGGAGCGATACCCCCGCAATGCCTCATACATCATCACAGCATAGCCATGCGCCTTCAGCCAGTTTCGGGATTGGTTTGGCGGTTCGCGGTTCGCATGTGCGCGTGGTGGGGTTGACGGGCGAGCATCCGGCACTGGCCAAACGTCTGGAAGGGATGGGTATTCATGCCGGTAGTGAACTGGAAATCCTGCAACGTGAAGGCGGTGCGCTGATCGTGCGGATCGGCAGTTCGCGTGTCGCCTTGGGCGCAGGCATGGTGCACAAGATTGTGGTCACCGCGCAGTCATGATTGAGGCGCCCACGGTTACGCTGCTCGATTTCAGGCCCGGCGATGGTGGCGTGGTTAAAGGGTTTGCGCCTGGCCATGCCGATTATCGCCGCCGCCTGATGGCAATGGGTTTGACACCCGGCACCCGTTTTACTGTTACGCGCTTGGCCCCTTTGGGTGATCCCATTCAGCTCAAGGTACGCAACTCCGCGCTGACGCTGCGTAAGGACGAGGCCCGATTGCTGCGAATCGAGCGTACCGAAGCGTCCTGACGTTCACTTTCGGGTTTGCGCTCCGGTTTATTTTCTTCCAGACATTAAGGGCGCGTTTCGCGCCGACATCTTTGTGAGTACATATGGCGACTTTCACCGTCGGTCTGATCGGTAATCCCAACTGCGGTAAAACGACACTGTTCAACGCCCTGACGGGTTTGCGGCAGAAGGTCGGCAACTGGCCGGGCGTGACGGTCGATCGCAAGATCGGCACGTTCGATGTCGGGGCCGATCGGGTTGAGTTGGTCGATTTGCCGGGCACCTATTCGCTGGACGCAGCTTCCAGCGCTTCTCTGGATGAAGCCATTGCCCGCGAATATGCCCTCTCCGGCGAGGCCGATGTCATCATCAATATTCTCGATGCCAGCAACCTGGAGCGAAACCTCTACCTCACCACACAATTACTGGAAATGCGCGTACCGCTGATCCTGGCGGTGAATATGCTCGATCTGGCCGAGGAAGCCGGTATTCATATTGATTTTGCAGCGCTGGAACAGCGTATTGGTTGCCCGGTGGTGCCGATTACGGCAGCCAAGAAACAAGGCTTGGATGAACTCAAGCGTCGCCTGATCGAGCGCGCTTCCCGTTCCGATGAGCCGGGCATCAAGATCGAATACCCGCCGCTGATCGAAAGCGCGCTGCACGACCTCAAACCCAAGATCGAGCCGTTGGCTGCCGCGCAGAACATCGATCCGCGCTGGATGGGTGTGAAGTTGCTGGAAAGCGACCGGCTCACGCTCGCGACCATCGACGAAAGCCTGCGTGCCGATGTCGAAGCGGCGAAGGAAAAAATTCGTGCGCATCTGGATGAAGAGGCCGACGTGTTCATAGCCGATGCACGGTACACCTTCATTCACCAGGTGACGCACGCCAGCGTGACACAGCGCGGACAGATGCGCCGCTCACTCACCGATCGCATCGATGCCATCGTGCTCAACCGTTTTCTCGGCATCCCGATCTTTCTGTTGATGATGTATCTGCTGTTTGTCATGAGTTTCAACGGCGGCAGCATCTTTCTCGATTTCTTCGATCAGGCCACGCACACCATTTTCGTCAGCGGCTTCGCCCATCTGCTGCGTCTGTTGCATGCGCCGGATTGGCTCATCACGTTCCTCGCAACATCGGTCGGCGGCGCGATTCAACTGGTATCCACCTTCATCGCGCCCATCGGGATGACGTTCCTGTTTCTCTCCCTGCTGGAAGATTCCGGTTATATGGCGCGGGCGGCCTTCGTGATGGACCGCTTTATGCGCAAGATCGGCCTGCCGGGCAAGGCCTTCGTGCCGATGATCGTCGGCTTCGGCTGCAACGTGCCTGCCGTAATGGCGACGCGCACACTGGAAGACCCGCGTGAACGCCTGATCTCCGCGCTCATGCAGCCGTTCATGTCCTGCAGTGCGCGCCTGGTGATCTACATGGCCTTCGTGGCCGTGTTTTTCCGCGAAAACGGCGGCCAGATCGTGTTCGGCCTCTACGTGCTGGGAATCGTGCTGGCGATTCTCACCGCGCTGCTGCTGAAGAAAACCGCCCTGCGCGGCGAAGCGACCCCGTTTATCATGGAGCTGCCGACCTATCACGTGCCGACATTACGCGGTCTGTTACTCACGACCTGGGAGCGTTTGTCGGTCTTCATTTTGCGCGTCGGCAAGGTGATCATCGTGGCGTCCGTCATCGTGACGCTGCTGTCGAGCTTCAGCCCGAGCGGGAAACCGCTTGGCGAGGGCGAGGTGGGTGATTCGATTCTGGGCAGCATCGGTAAAATCATCACGCCGGTATTCCACCCGATGGGGATTACCGATGAAAACTGGCCGGCCGCGGTAGGACTGCTATCGGGCGTGGTCGTCAAGGAAATCGTGATGGGTACGCTCAACGGCGTGTATACCCGGATGGATGCCGGGGATGCCGCCAAGGCTGCGGCCAGTGCACCCAAGCCCCAAACCTTCGATTTCTGGGGTGGATTGGCCGCTGCGGTGCAAACGATCCCCGACAACGCCAAGGCGTTTGCCAAAGGCTTTTTTGATCCGCTAGGGTTCGGTCAGGTCGAACAGGCCCAGCAAAGCAACTTGCAGCAAGCGGCAGCCCAGCAAAATCTGGACGCCACCACGTTATCGCGCATGGGCAGCTTGTTTACCACCTCGGCGGCGATTGCCTATCTGATTTTTATTCTGCTCTATATTCCCTGTGTGAACACGATGGCAGCCATCTACCGCGAGACCCGCAGTCGGGCGTGGACACTGTTTGCAATTGTTTGGGGGATTGGCCTTGCCTATAGTTTAGCGGTACTGTTCTATCAGTTCGCCAATTTCAGCGAGCACCCCATGCAATCGCTGGTGTGGTTGATCGTGATATTGGCCGCGCTGATCGCCGTGATCGTCGCCCTCAAGCGCAATGGGCAGCGGCTCGTCAACGTTCCTCATTAAATCGAAAACCGGAGGTGCGCGCCATGAACTCCTCGCGCTTACTCACCCCAAGCCATCTTAAAGCGTACCTCAAGTACCGTGGCACAGCGCCACTGCGCGATGTACTGCTGCATTTTGACGCTGCGCCCAGCGCCGTTCTGCACCTGTTGGAATTCTGGCGCGAGCGCGGACATATTCGCCAAATCGCGGTGACGCCATCTGCCTGTGATAAAGGGTGTGGTGGCTGTGGCAGCGGTGAAGCGTGCGCTCCGGACACGCACGAATACGATCTGATCGAATGGGTGGAATCCAGTGCCTCGCCTGTCTGCTTTGATGTCTTGTCCGATTATGACGAGGCTTGGAAGCCCGGCAGCCCGCATGGGGTTTAGCCGACGCACAGGTGTTTCAATCCCTGGGATTGAACGGCATCGAGGCCTTCATTTCCCTGTAGAAGTCGCGCGCTTCGTCTGTTTTGGCCGGTGGCGTGTGAATCATCACGGTAACGAAATAATCGCCGCCAGCCAGACCGCGCCCGCGAACCCGCAAGCGAGAACCGGACTGCGAACCGGCGGGGATGGTCATGCTGATCTTGCCGCCGGTGGGGGTCGGCACCGTTACTTTCTCGCCCAATGCCGCTTCCCAGGGCGTGACCGGCAGGTTGTACAGCACATCATTGCCGTCCAGCGTAAACGGACTGTTGGGTTCCAGTTGGAATTCAAGATACAAATCGCCCGCCGGCCCGCCATTCGCGCCCGAGCCACCCTGACCACTCAAACGCATTCGTTTGCCCGGTGTACTGCCTTTGGGAATGGTGACCTTGAGTGTCTTGCGCCCCGTTTCAGGGTGATCGATAGTAACCGACTTGCTACCACCCTCGATCATTTCCTGAACGCTCAACGGTAGAGACATTTCAAAATCTGGGCCGCGGGCTGCGCGCGTGCGACGACCGCCGTAAGTGGCACCCGTATCGTAACCGCCACCAAAAATACTGCTGAAAAAATCCGAAAAACCCGCGCCGCCGTACTGCCCGCCAAATTGACCGGGGTCGAAACCCGGCGGTGGGCGGAATTCTTCGCCCGCACGATAGTTTGAACCCAGCGTATCGTAACGTTGGCGTTTTTCCTCGTCGCCGAGTACATCGTAGGCTTCGTTGATTTCCTTGAATTTTTCTTCGGCGCCCGCCTCCTTGTTGCGGTCCGGATGGTATTTTTGCGCAGCCTTACGATAGGCTTTCTTGATTTCAGCCTGAGATGCGGTGCGTTCCACACCAAGCGTGGCGTAGTAATCATGAAATTTCAATTCAGTGACCTCAATGGTTCCATTTCATTCATGGTTCATTCTTAGGGAGAATGTGTGGGTTTTTCGTTTGGATTTCAAGCGATCACAAGGTTGCCCAGCCCCGTGCAAGGGAGATTTTTTCGGGCGAAAAAAACCCGCCAATTGGCGGGTCAGATATCGCTGCGGATGGTAGCCATCCGGATCAGAATCAACGCAGGCTTAACGCTGGCGCGCTTTGAAGCGTGGGTTGGTTTTGTTGATGACATAAACCTTGCCGCGGCGACGTACGATCTGACAGTCTTTATGCCGAGTCTTGGCAGACTTCAGAGAAGATAAAATTTTCATAACAGCCTCAGCCTAATCGAATTCGAACCAAAAATAGGTTGCGCAATTTATCCTAAATCCAGCGCGCCTGCAAGGGCATTCGCCCAGCTTGTACCGGAAAGCAAAAACCCGAAGCCATTGCGCCGGGTTTTTGGACGTCTATCGCCATTCACAATGGCAACATGACGTGTATTAAATAGATAATGGTGGTGGAGTGTAACAGAAAACCAAACCCACATATCAGGAGTCTCTCAGCCCCGGTCGGAAGCCTTGAGACCCTCGCGCGATTCCGGGGAAGGATTTCGCGCAACCGCACATGCCCATGATTGTAAGTTCAGAGAGGCCGATTGGCACTCGCAGTTGCCGCAACTGCCAGGGAATCTGGGGGCTGCAACTTGGCTTTCCTCTCGTTTGTCGCCGTAATGCCCGGCACGAACGACGAAAGGAAATGCCATGCAAACCGAACCCGCCTTCACCGAAACGGAGCTCGCACGTCGGTGGAACGTCAGCATCAAGACCCTGCAACGCTGGCGCAGCGAAGAACGCGGCCCGCCGTACATCAAGCTCTCAAAGGCCATCCGCTATCCAGTCGATGAGATCGTCACCTATGAGCAGGCGATCCGCCAGGGCATGTCTCACGAAGTGCCCCTGCCATCCTTGAACGAAGCGCAGCCCGTTGTCGAATCTCCCGCGCCCGCCGCCCCCGAACCAAAGCGGTACTACTTGAACGAGGCCTTCGCACTCATCGCGCAGTACGGCAGTCTTGAAGCGGCCGAGGCCGCGCTGACGGAGGCGCGCGATGAAGCCCAAGGTTGATGCCAACAAGCAGGGCGTTGCGCCCAGCCCGGATCAGCCAGACCTCACGTATCCGGTCCTCGATGAAAACCAGTTGTCCTCGAGGTGGAATCTCTCACCCAAGACGCTGCAAAAGTGGCGCTCGGAAGGAATCGGCCCGCCCGCCTGGCACCTCAACAGATCTATCCGTTACCTTCTGATGGAGGTCGAGGCCTTCGAGCGCAAGGCTCGGGTCACTTGGAAATCCCCTGCCGGATGCCCGTTGTCCGAATCATCTCCCACAGCACGTGAAGACGCCATCGAGCAGATGATGCAGAAGCGGCCTGAACGCCGTGATCGGGTTTTCTACTCCGCCAAAGAGGTGGTCGACATCACTGGATTGCCCGGTTACTGGATTCACCAGAATCAGGAACGCCTGCGGCTCGGCATTCCGTTCTACCGGATCGCAAACGGTGACGTCATCCGCTTCAGCATCGAGGAACTCTTCCTCTGGGAGATGCATCACCTGCGCCCATGCCGGTACCCGGCGAACGGGAATGCTGACGCCCCGTAGTTGGGGCGGTCGTGGCGAAGTGTGTTGCCCTGCGTTCCGATATTTCGTTGATTAGTTGAAATTGGAGAACAAATGGAACACACTCCATCAATGCTCTCCGAGACCCACACCCAGCGCATCCTTGATCTGGCCAGCCAGAGAGGACTGCTGCGTGCCAGCGATTTGGACGCCATCGGCTCGCCCCGGGTCATCCTGACGCGCATGACTGCAGCAGGACTGCTGGAACGGGTCGGGCGTGGTCTTTACCGTCTGCCAGGCGCACAGGTGACGGAATTTGAGAGTCTTGCCCTTGTCGCCACCAGGGTGCCGCAAGCCGTGTTCTGCCTGCTCACCGCACTCCAGTTTCACGGGCTGACCACCCAACTACCGCGTCAAGTCTGGATCGCCATGCCACGCGGCAGCCACTCACCCCGGATCGACTATCCCCCGATCCGGATGGTTCAGATGGCCGGTAGCGCTCATCTGGCAGGCGTCGAGGAGCACTTGTGCAACGGGGTGAAGGTGCGGCTCTACAGCCCGGCCAAGACCGTGGTCGATTGCTTCAAACATCGCAACAAGATCGGTCTGGATGTGGCGCTGGAGGCCTTGAAAGACGCCTGGAGGACGCGCAAGGCGTCTGCAGATGATCTGTGGCGCTACGCTCAGGATTGCCGCGTCGCCACTGTGATGCGCCCCTACATGGAAGCAGTCGCCCACAACTGACGCCACGGCCGCCGAGACGGGCGGGCTTCTCTTTGGTTTAAAAATTTGGTAGGATTACGGTTGTTTTAAACCCAACCCAAGGAGGCGTCATGATTGCAGATCGCATTCGT
>NCKC01000014.1 GCA_002282715.1 Halothiobacillus sp. 15-55-196
CCTGACTCAATTCGATCATCAAATCCAGCGCTGCACGCAAACCCGCGTCGAGTGCTGTCGCATCGCGGTTTTGCGATCCGGTGTAGAGATGAAAGCCCGCCAGATCAATCCATTCTGACGCGTTCGCCTGCCAGTGGCGAATCAGGGCGGGGATATCCTCGCTGTCGATGCCGAATGGCCGCGCGCCGCCACCCATTTTCATACCCGAACCTTTCAGTTCAAAGGGCGGATTGATCCGCAAGGCCACGCGGGCGCGTCTCCCCTTCTCGGCGGCTAACCTCCGAATTCGTGTCAATTCGTTGGCCGATTCGGCATTGATCAGGATGCCGTGGCTGATGGCGAAGATCAGTTCATCGTCGGATTTT
Source organism: Halothiobacillus sp. 15-55-196 (assembly GCA_002282715.1). Classification (GTDB taxonomy): domain Bacteria; phylum Pseudomonadota; class Gammaproteobacteria; order Halothiobacillales; family Halothiobacillaceae; genus Halothiobacillus. The sequence goes on from NCKC01000014.1 coordinate 366, forward strand.
GCCGGCCCGGCGATACTGGCCTGAGCCGCCTTATCCGGCGCGATGGCGACAACCTGCTGCATCTCGGCCAGCGAAGCGCAATCGAAGCCATCTACCTGCCGCGACAGATGCTGGATGATTTGCGGATACGGATTCGCTTTGATCGCGTAATGCAGGTAAAAATCCGCGGGCATCAGAGCGCGAACGGCCTCGACCTGCCGGTCGATGGCGGTCAGATGATAGACATAGGCCGGTGTCGATTGGCCGCTGCGCTTGAGCCACTCCGTCAGCGGTTCCGTACCGTGCATCAGTCGGCCGTTTGCCTGCGGCCATGCACCTGCGGCTGGGCCAAGACAGTGCTGGAGCACATCGAGCCCGGTAGTGGATTTTGCTGCTTGATTTTTCATGGCGCCAGTGTGCCTGAATTTCGACCCGGTGCTGGTGTTTCAAAGCGTGTAGCGAGTCGATCCAGAAACAAGGTGCGACTTGCCTGTCGATCGAGTTTGCCGTTGTTCGAGCGGGGCAGGGCATGGACGGCCACAATGGCCGCGGGCATCTGGAAGGGGGCGAGCCTGGCTCGGAGCCAGGTCTGGAGCGCATCGACATCAATGGTTTGCGGCGCCACGACAAGCCCGATGCGGGTGTTATCGTCATCGGTCTGATACCCGAACGCCAGCGCCTCGGTCACACCCTCGAACTGCAAGGCGACACTTTCGACTTCTTCCGGACTGACACGCATGCCCTGCGACTTGATCTGCTCGTCCATGCGGCCCAGAAAATACAAACGCCCTTGTGCATCGCGCCGGATGCAGTCGCCTGAATAAACGACCCGCTCATCGCCCGCATGCGGCCAACCGGCAGGTGCTATGCGAAAACGTAACGCCGTAGCCTCGGGATCGTTGAAGTAACCGGCGGTGACCAGCGGACCGCCTTGCACCAATTCGCCTTCACCCGCCTCGTGCGCCGGGAGCAAGCGCCCGGTTGCATCCACCAGTTCCAGATGACTGCCAGCAAATGCGCGACCGATGGAATCCGGGTGCGCATCCACTTCCTCCGGCGGCAGGAAGCTGGCGCGAAAGGCTTCCGTTAAGCCATACATCAGGAAAATCTGCGTCTGGGGGCGAGCCGATCGCAAGGCGCGCACGGTGGCCACGGGCAGCTTGCCGCCGGAGTTGGTAATCAGGCGCAGGGCTGGAGCCTCGCTAAGCCACCCTTGCTGAGATAGCGGAATCAGCAGGCCCGGCGTGCCTGCCAATACGGTGATGCCGCCTTCGAGCAAGGGTTTTTTCAGATCGTTCGGCAGCAGGTAGTCCCGCAGGGTGACGCCCGCGCCGACGGTCAGTGCGGTCGTCAGTTGCGAGAGGCCATAATCGAATGAAAGCGGCAAAACGGCGAGTAACTCATCGCTAGCGTTCAAATCAAGATACCGGCTTACCGCGCTCGCCCCGCAGTTCAGATTGGCGCGGGTCACCATCACACCCTTGGGTAAACCCGTGCTGCCGGAGGTGTACAGCAAGGCCGCGAGATGATCGGGATCGCCATTCGACAGGGACGGCGGATGGGTGCTTGCCTCTGCTTCGGGCAAATCGTGCGGGATTTGATCCGGATGTGGCGAAAATCTCAGTTGGCCCGTGAAGGGTTCAGAAAAAACCAAGGCCGCTGCATGCGGCGCATCCACCAACAGCCCATGCGCCTGTGCGCGCTTGAAGATGTCCCGTACTTGCGGCGCGCGCAGGGCAGGGTGAAGGGGCACGAAAACGATATCCGCAGCCAGTGCCGCCAACAGCGCCACCACGGTTTCGAGCCGCTTGTTCGCCCACACGACCAGGCGCGCCTGTGGCTTGATGCCCACTTGACGCAACGCCGCCGCCATTGCCAGCACGCGACGGGCGAGTTCGGCGTAATCGAGTTCACGGTCACCCTCCCTCAATGCCCAGCGTTGCGGTCGATGTTCAGCGTGGTGCAGCAGGCGGGCAATCAGGTCGGGCGGCATGGTGCGGGTGTTCTCGGTCGGATGCGTATGCGGATGCGTATAATAGCTACACTTGGGCACCTCGAAAAACCTACTGCGCCGTTCGATTACGGCGTCGCGTGCTCGTTCGCGCCTCGCCTATCTACTTTGATATGTCTCGTTGCTCACTGAACGCGAAGCTGGCGCAAGCCCGCGGCTCCTTGTACTCGAACGTGCTCGTGACGGTTTTTCGAGGTACCCTTTTATTTTAACAAGGCGCGCGCTGCCGCATCGGTTTGATTCGCGCCCCAAGAACGAGATGACACACATGTCCGGCAATACGTTTGGAAAACTGTTCACGGTAACCACCTTCGGCGAATCGCATGGTCTTGCGCTGGGCGCGATTGTGGATGGGTGCCCGCCGGGGATCGAGATCAGCGAGGCGGATTTGCAGATCGATCTTGATCGGCGCAAACCCGGCACATCGCGCCACACCACGCAGCGGCGTGAAGCGGATGAGGTCAAGATTCTATCGGGCGTGTTCGAAGGCAAAACCACCGGCACACCGATCGGTTTGGTCATCGAAAATACCGATCAGCGCTCGAAAGATTACGGCAAGATCGCCGATCAATTCCGCCCCGGCCACGCCGATTACACCTACCTGCAAAAATACGGCATCCGCGATTATCGGGGCGGTGGCCGTTCCTCCGCACGGGAAACCGCCATGCGCGTGGCGGCGGGCGCCATTGCGCGCAAAGTGTTGCGAGAATCGTTCGGTGTACAAATTCAGGGGCATCTGTCGCAGATCGGCCCGATCAAGGCAGCGGGCTTTGATGCTTCCGTAATCGAAACCAACCCGTTTTTCTGGCCCCATGCACAGCAAATCCCCGCACTGGAAGCCTTTATGGATGATTTGCGCAAATCCGGCGATTCAGTCGGTGCCAAAGTGACTGTGGTGGCTAAAGGCTGCCCACCCGGTTGGGGCGAGCCGGTGTTCGATCGGCTCGATGCCGAACTGGCTCATGCCTTGATGAGTATCAATGCGGTCAAGGGCGTGGAAATCGGTTCGGGCTTTGATTGCGTGGCCGCGCGGGGTACCGAATTCCGCGATGAAATCACCCCCGAAGGTTTTTTGAGCAACCACGCAGGCGGCATTCTCGGCGGCATTTCCAGCGGGCAGGACATCGTGGCCCACATCGCGCTCAAACCCACGTCCAGCATCCGTTTGCCCGGCCAGAGCGTGGATGTCACCGGCGCCTCGGCGGAAGTAATCACCACAGGTCGCCACGATCCTTGCGTCGGCATTCGCGCCACACCGATTGCCGAAGCCATGATGGCACTCACCTTGCTCGATCACGCCCTGCGCCATCGCGGCCAATGCGGTGGTGTGAAGAGCAGCACACCGGTGATTCCGGCCCAGAAGGGTTAAACTGAATCATGGCAATTCCTGATTTCCAATCCATTATGCGGCCACTCCTCGAACACTTGGCCGATGGCAAAGTGCATGGAAATCGGGAAACCAATGATTACTTGGCTCAACATTTCCAGCTCTCGGAAGATGAGTTGGCAGAAATGCTCCCAAGCGGTTTCGCCCGACTTTTTGATAATCGCATTGGTTGGGCAAAAACGCATTTAAAGGGCGCAGGTCTTATTGAATCGCCTTCGCGGGCTAAGTACCGTATTACGCAGCGTGGTCTTGATTCACTTGCCAATACTGTGGGGCCAATAAACATCGCGTACTTGCAGCAGTTTGATGAATACAATCATTTCAAGTCAGGCTCGAAGGCAGAAAAATCTGTTTCGGGTTTGACCACAGATTCGCCCAAAACGGATGAAATGACGCCTTCCGAACAAATCGAATTTGGCTATCAAAAGATCCGGCAGGAAATAGAAGTGGAATTGATTTCTAAAATTAAATCCGCTTCTCCTGCCTTCTTTGAACGATTAGTAGTGGAGTTGTTGGTTTCAATGGGGTACGGCGGTTCCCTGAAAGATGCCGGCCAAACACTTGGCAAATCCGGTGATGGTGGGATAGATGGCGTTATCAAGGAGGATCGATTAGGCCTTGATGTAATTTACCTGCAAGCCAAGCGCTGGGAAGGCACAGTTGGGCGGCCCGAGATACAGAAATTTGCGGGCGCTTTACAGGGGCAAAGGGCAAAAAAAGGCATTTTTCTTACGACATCGAATTTCAGTGTCGAAGCCATTCAATATGCGTCATTAATTGATACCCGAATTGTTCTCATCGATGGCAAGCAGTTGGCGGGATTGATGATTGATACCGGCGTCGGAGTCACAAAAGTGGCTACCTACGAGGTCAAGAGACTCGATTCAGACTACTTTGAAGAATGATGCGCGCCGTTCTGTTCGTCTATTTCCTCGGCTTCGGGGTTTTTCTGCCGTTCTTCAGCCCGTATCTGCTGGCGCAGGGGTTTAATGCACAACAAGTCGGGGCGTTGCTGGCGGCTGTGATGTTCGCCAAGATATTCGGGCCGCTTTTATTGGGTTGGTGGGTTGATCACAGTAATCGCCTCATGCCAGCCTTGCGCAGCACGGCACTCTTTTCGCTTATCTTGTTTAGCGCGATCATCGGATTGACGCTGATTTCAGCGCCTTTCATCTGGTGGTTGGTGGTCTTGTTGCTGTTCGGCCTGGTCTGGCAACCGATTCTCTCGCAACTGGATGTGCTCACGCTGCGCCTCGTGGCCGACGACAGCCATGCTTATTCGGCGATTCGGGCGTGGGGGTCGATCGGATTCATCGTCGCCTCGGTGGGTCTGGGGTGGGTGCTCAATGGTTTTATCGAATACAAGACCGCATTGATTTCCGGGTTCATGTGGCTTTTCCTGCTCGGGCTGCTGATCCTGCTGCTGTTGATGCCCGAACCGAAGGCGACGCAGGCCCCATCGGTGCGTTCGGCTCAATTCTGGCCTTCGTTCTGGCGCCATCTGCGCCGCCCGCCGATGTTGGGATTTCTGTCGATGCAGTTTCTGGTGAATGTGGCGCACGGCGTTTACTATGCTTTTTTCAGTATTTATCTCGATTCGAAGGGGTATTCCGCCGGGGTGATCGGCCTTTTGTGGGCATTGGGCGTGGTGGCGGAAATTGTGCTGTTTTTCGTGTTGCCGCGCTTTTTGGGTCGGTTTGCCTTAAGCACGTTGTTCCTGTTGGCGATTGGCCTGATGGCGCTGCGTTGGGTGATGATCGGCACGTTGATTGACTCGCTGTTCTGGCTATTGCTGGCCCAACTTCTGCACGCGGCGAGCTTCGGGTTGACCCATGCGGTGGGTATTACGGTGATGCATCAACAGTTTTTCGGCCCGATGCAGGCACGTGGACAAGCGATTTTTTCCGGCTTGAGTTATGGCGGCGGCGCGGCGATCGGGTTATTGCTGGCGGGTTATTTATGGGCGCATGTCGGCGCGACCGGCGCTTTTTTGTCGATGGCTTTCGTTTCCGTGCTGGCGGGGGTAATGTGGTTCACCTGTCGTCGGCTGATGGATGATGCACCGACGTTTGCAGCGGGCGAGGTACTCACGGATGGGGTGTAATCGGTTTTCGACCGGCCTTGGCCTTCGAGGAATTGAGTTGAACGTGATCACTATTGAGAGGACGGGTAATGCGTAACGACGACCTTGTGCACGCACGCTACCCCACCGAGCTGATTTCCCGTTGGTACAACACCCCGATGGGCGCCCGGCTGGCAGAGGACCTGGCTGCATGTCTTGGTCGATTGGCCGACGATGCCTTCGGTTACCACGCCGTGATGGTGGGTGCCGTGCTGCCCTGTGAGCCGCGCCTGCGTATTCGGGCGCGCACGCAAGTGGCTGCGACACGAGAAGAGTTGGCCGAAACGCCCTTGATGGCCGTGCAGGCCGATTTTGATTATCTGCCGATTGAAACCGAGTCGGCGGATCTGGTGATTGCGCTGCATGTACTGGAAAGCACCCGCGAGCCGCATGAGATCATGCGTGAACTGGATCGGATCATCCGACCGGAAGGGCGGGTGATGATTGTCGGCGTGAACCCCGTGAGCCTGTGGAACCTGAAAAAAATCGGGCAGCAAACTTGGCAGGGCAAAGATAAAATGGCTCAATCGGGCTATCTGGCCGGGCAGCATCGCGCGGCCTGGCGCGTAGTGGATTGGTTGCGCCTGCTCGGTTACGACGTGCAAGGCGTCGAACACCTGGGCGGCCTGTGCCCGACAACACGCCCCCGGTTCTACGACAAAATGCGCCCTCTGCGCACGATAAGCAGCAAATGGTTATGGTTCATGCAGGGTTTCTACGTGATCGACGCCGTGCGTCGCGTGAGCACTCCGACCGCCATCCGGCCCGCGTTTCGCCTGCCGCGAATGATACCGAACAAAACCCGCGCAACCGTAGCCAATCAGACAACCTGCCAAACGACGCCCCCATCCAGGCAACAGCCCGGCGGGCGATCCACCAACCTGTTCAAGAAATAGTATGACCACACAATTAACAAAGGCACAGGATGCCCTGCAAGATGCTGATTCAGAGGCTGCCACGCAGATCGTTCATATCTGGACCGATGGCGCTTGTAAGGGCAATCCGGGGCCCGGTGGCTGGGGTGCCCTGATGCGTTATGGCGATACGGAGCGTGAACTCTGCGGCGGCGAAGCGCATACCACCAATAACCGGATGGAATTGCTGGCCGCCATCAGCGCACTCGAAGCACTCAAGCGACCCTGCACCGTCCACTTGACCACCGACTCACAATACGTGCGCCAGGGTATGCTCGAATGGCTGCCCAACTGGCGCAAAAAGAACTGGCGTCGCGCGGACGGCCAGCCGGTAAAAAATGCCGATCTCTGGGCACGACTGGATGAAGCCGCCCAACGGCACGATATGCACTGGCACTGGATCAAAGGCCACGCGGGACATCCGGAAAACGAACGCGCCGACCAGTTGGCCAATCAAGGCACACCGAAAATATGAAGGCTTCCTCGAAAGCCCTTCGAGGTAACCGTGAATCACAGCATGTGGTGAAATGCATCCTGTTTTCGTGCCCCTCGTTTCTCCATGACCGAAACCTGCCAAGAAGTACTATTCCGAGCAATTAACGCACTTCGTGGCCGTCGGGTTTATGAACAATCTTCCAGCTATGATTTCTTCTCCACAATCGGCACAAAATCCATAGTTATTGCTTTCGATGCGTTGTAATGCACCTGTGATCTGAGTGAGTTGAAGTTTTCTTCGGCGTTCCGTTTCCAAAGCCATTTGCTGCCCTTGTAAGGCATCCACGCGAGATAATCTGCCCACGCTGCTTTGATCCAAAACGACAGTGGCAGTTGAAGCTTTCGCTGTTGCATTCAGCATCTCCAGCTCATCGCGCATTTCCAGCAGCCTTTGTTTGATTTTCTCGATGTCTTTTTGATTCATTTGAGTTCGACGCCGTATCAGATTGTGATTTTTTCAAGCTTAAATCAAACTGCCCGCGCTGTGGGTGGGAGTGAGACATTCAATGGAATCGGAGGTGACTTTCAGTCGAATCCTCACTCGCAGAGTGGCCAGTTGACCGCATTCTGGGTTTTGATTTACAGGCCGTATACTTATTAGGGCACCTCGAAAAACCTTTCGAGGTGCCCAGTACTAATATTTGAACAAAACCACAGAAAAGGAAAACCCATGACAGAACGCCAAATCGTATTGGATACCGAAACCACGGGGATGCCTGCTGCCGATGGACATCGGTTGGTGGAGATTGGTGCGGTGGAGATGATCGAGCGCCGTGTGACGGGTAGGACATTCCATTGTTACCTCAACCCCGAGCGGCCGGTGGATGAGGGCGCGTTCAATGTGCACGGTTTGAGCGATGCGTTTTTGGCGGATAAGCCGAAATTCGCCGATGTGGTGGATGAGTTTCTGGCGTTTATCGAGGGCGCGGAACTGATTATTCACAATGCCGAATTTGATGTGGGGTTTATCGATGCTGAGCTTGCCCGGTTGGCGAATGGCGGTCGGTTGGCTGATGTTGCAGGTTCCGTGACCGATTCGCTGGCCATCGCGCGCAAAAAACATCCCGGCCAACGCAATAGCCTCGATGCCCTGTGTCGTCGGTACAACATCGATAACAGTGCGCGTACCCTGCACGGCGCGTTGCTGGATTCTGAAATTCTGGCCGATGTATATCTGGCGCTCACCGGCGGGCAAAAAACGCTGGGTTTTGACAGCGAACAGGGGCAGGGTGATGAGCACCAACAATTGGCGTCGATCATTCGTTTGTCCGCCGACCGCCCACCGTTGCGTGTGATTAATGCCAATGATGAAGAGCGCGCCGCGCATGCGTCATGGTTGATGACGTTGGGCAAGGAGGGAAAGCCTGCGCCTTGGCCTCGTGAGTGACCAGGGCAGGTAAGGAAAGATGGCGTAGATTTTTTCCAGGGCTACTTCTTAACCTACTTCTTGGGCTGGTTCGGTTATTCGGGACTGATGACCTTATGGTTGATCTTTATGAAATAGATGGATCGTTACCCATTTGTCCAAATTTCGGTTATCAGGGGTCATGACGCCGTACGGAATCGTTTTAAGGTGGATGTTTCGAATAAGGCCGATCGTCGGGCGGATCAGGAATTGGATTGAGGCAATCAGAAATACCCACGCACGCGCAGTTACCAGACCGGGTATCAGAAAAAAAGCACTACCCAGGATAAACCAAAGCGCAATGAGAAAGTCGTTGAACAGGATCGCAGTTTCGTACCGATGACTGATTACGAGCTCGTCCTTGCCCAGGGTGATATCGATGTCCCTTTGTGATGAATCTGGAGCCCCCTTCATGCAGTGGGCTTGGGGATAATAGTTCGACGATAAAGTAGGTCGAAAACAGCGTGCTGCAAACGGATTCCTCTTCGTTCGAACTTGGTTTCCGGGCGCCAGCTGGGACGGGCAGCCTCTCCGATTCCGACATGCTCCGATGAAAAATCAGGGTGGTTATCAAGTACTGTACGCATGTGTTCTGCGTAGGGTGCCCAGTCGGTTGCCAAGTGCCATAACCCGCCTTGTTTGAGCTTTTGGCTGACCAGGTTCGCAAACTCGGTCTGTACGATACGGCGTTTGTGGTGTCGGGCCTTGTGCCAAGGGTCCGGAAAATAGAGCAGTAAGCGATCCAGGCTGGCGTTTTCGATACGGCTTTGGATGAAGGGTACGGCGTCTTCGGCCACGATGCGAATATTCCTCAAGCCCAGGCGTTCGACGCCCAGTGCCAAATGGCCGATGCCGGGCCTGTGGACTTCGATGCCGATAAAATCTTGGTCCGGGGCTGCTGCGGCCATGTGCAGCAGGCTTTCACCATTGCCAAAACCAATCTCCAGGGTGATCGGCGCGCTGCGTCCAAATACGGCTTCGAGATCGAGCACATCACCTTCTGCCTTGAGTTCCAGCGAGGGCAACAGCTCGTTGATTGCGCGAATCTGCGCTGTGGTGAGCCGTCCTTCACGCCGGATAAACGAGCGGATGGGACGGTGCGTATGGGGCGCGGACGGCGTGTCGGTAGTCATCATTCGTGTGGTTAGGAAATCAAGCCATCGATAGGTGAAGAGGCGCTGGCATAACGCCTGCGCGGCATCCTTCCGGCCAGGAAGGCTTCACGTCCGGCTTCGATGGCCTTTTTCATGGCCGAGGCCATCAGAACGGGGTTTTTGGCGGCGGCAACGGCTGTATTCATCAACACGCCATCACAACCCAGTTCCATGGCGATGGCCGCATCTGATGCCGTACCTACGCCAGCATCGACGATGATCGGCACGTTTGCATTTTCGATGATGGTCAGCAGATTGAATTTGTTCTGAATACCCAGCCCGGAGCCGATGGGCGCGGCCAGCGGCATCACGGCAACACAACCGATTTCTTCCAGGCGCTTGCACAGAATTGGATCGTCCGAGGTGTAAACCATCACTTCAAAGCCATCGGCAACCAGGATTTCGGCGGCCTTGAGCGTCGCGACGACATCCGGATACAGGGTTTTTGCATCGCCCAGCACTTCGAGCTTGACGAGGTTATGCCCGTCCAGAAGCTCCCGCGCCAGTTTGCAGGTGCGCACGGCATCTTCCGCAGTGTAGCAGCCCGCGGTGTTGGGCAGGATGGTGTAGCGCTCCGGCGGCAGCACATCCAGCAGATTGGGTTCGCCCGGGTTCTGGCCGATATTGCTGCGGCGTATGGCTACGGTAACGATTTGTGCGCCTGCGGCCTGTGTTGCGGCTTTGGTTTCGGTCAGGTCCTTGAATTTACCGGTGCCGGTCAGCAGGCGGGAATGAAATTGGCGGCTGCCAATGGTGAGCAGATCGGATGCATTTGGGTTCATATGTCGTGGTTGCCTTGTGTTTTGTTTGCCGAATGATTCGTATGGATTCGTTCTGGCTGTCTATCTCGATGGGGTCAGGTGTCTTGTACCCCGTGTGCGATTCAGGCCGGGAATGTGACGATTTTACATGTATCGTCAAACCCGGCAGACGGCCATCTGCTGTCAGTGTCGTTGTTCTGCCGTCTCGAGAAAAGGGCCGGGTTGCAATGTGCACGGTTGTCCTTCGATGAGGAGTTCGTCGTGCAGATGATTCAAGCGCATGACCGCGAGAAAGACCTGCATGTTCTCATTTCCAACCCGGCAGATCACACTGCGTACGATTTCGCCCGCCTCGGTTTCGGGTTCGTTAGCTGGATGAATGACTGATTTCGGCAGAACCGGTTCGGCCATGCGTGTGTATCCTTTGACCATGCGGCGGTTGGATTTCCCGAGATAGTGCAGGCGGGCGACGACTTCTTGGCCGGGATAGCAGCCCTTCTTGAAACTCACGGCCTGGAGTAGATCGAGGTTGATCCACTGCGGTACAAAGTGCAGCACCGTTTCACGATTGATGGTGGGAATGCCGTCGTGAATTTCGGCGCAGTTCCAGGCGTTTTGTGTGGTTCGTTGCGGCAAATGAGGGGCAAGTGCCAGCAGCGCATGGGTCGGTCCCTGCAATGAAAGACGAGGGGCGTCACCCGTCTGCTCCCATGTCGCGACCACGCCCGAGGGCAGGGTGCACTGGGCCAGAGGGCCCGCTGGTGCCGAGGCCACGCCGCTGGCGACCAACAAAGCCGGATCGGGGTTCAGTACGCCGATACTTTGCCAGTCATCACTGATCTCGATAAGCACACGGCGGCGAAGAACGTACAGTTTCAATGTTTTGAACAGATCGGCGGCGAGTTCGGCGGGCACGGTCAGACGATAGGTCATGCCTTGTCCACCGTCTTGCGAACGCAGCGGATGGATGAGCACGGTAGTTAAAATCCGTCCTTTGGCGTTGCACAGTGCGCCGCGTGCCGCATGGCTGCCATCGAGCGACAGGATTTCCTGCGTCAGCATGGCTTGCAGGAAATCGCCCGCTTCTTCGCCGTTGACAAGCAAACTGGTTCGCGTATCCAGCGGAGCCCAGGCAGCCGAAGATGGGCTGGCGGGATCAACTGGTTCCGGGTGTGCCTGCAAAAACTGTATCCACTCGTTATTCATGTCGTTTGTTTCGATAAATCTGGAATTGGAAGAATAACACCGTGGGCGATTCTCTGCCCATCGCCAAGGCTTGGCCGTTATGATCAATTTATCCGATGCCAAAATCAGCAGGCTACGCTTGTTAAAGCGATCAGACCGATGATAGCCAATGGACGGCATTCATCAATCGGGCTGCTAGAATGCCTGTTTTCTTTTCTCCGCTAGCGGATGTATTTTTATGACTGCTCTTGATTTTGCTGCCGAAACCATGCGTCGGCGCACCTTTGCGATTATTTCGCACCCCGATGCGGGCAAAACGACGATCACCGAGAAGCTCCTCCTGTTCGGCGGCGCCATTCAGATGGCCGGCACGGTCAAGGGGCGTAAATCCACCCGTCATGCCACTTCCGACTGGATGGCCATGGAGAAGGAGCGGGGGATTTCGGTCAGCAGCTCCGTGATGCAGTTTCCCTACAAGGATCACATCGTCAACCTGCTCGACACACCGGGCCACGAAGACTTCTCGGAAGATACCTACCGCGTACTCACGGCGGTGGATTCGGCGCTGATGGTGATCGATGTGGCCAAGGGCGTCGAGGCGCGAACCATCAAACTGATGGATGTGTGCCGCCTGCGCGATACGCCGATCATTTCATTCATCAACAAGATGGATCGAGAAGGCAAGGAACCGCTGGAACTGCTGGACGAGATCGAATCCATTTTGAAGATTCGTTGTGCACCCATCACCTGGCCGATCGGCATGGGTAAGCGCTTCAAGGGGGTTTATCACCTGTATGAAGACCGGGTGATTCTCTACGGCCCATCGCTGCCGACCCGTGCGCAGTCCAAAACCGAAATCAAGGGCTTGAATAACCCGGAGCTCGATGATCTGCTGGGCGATCAGGCCGATGAACTGCGTATGGAAATCGAACTCGTGCAGGGCGCCGCCGATACCTACGATCACGAAGCATATCTGCGCGGGGAGTTGTCGCCGGTCTATTTCGGCTCGGCGATGAATAACTTCGGCGTGCAGGAGCTGCTCGATGGGTTTGTCGAGGCCGCGCCCGGCCCGCTACCGCGTCCCAGTACGGCTCGTGAGGTGTTACCGACCGAGGACAAGTTTTCCGGTTTCGTGTTCAAGATTCAGGCGAACATGGACCCGCAGCACCGCGACCGGATTGCGTTCTTTCGTGTTTGTTCGGGCAAGTTCAGCCGGGGCATGAAGGTCAAGCATGTCCGGTTGAACCGCGACATCAAAATCCCCGACGCGCTGACCTTCATGTCATCCGACCGTGAACGCCTGGAAGAAGCCTATCCGGGGGACATCATCGGCATTCACAATCACGGCACAATTCGTATTGGCGATACCTTCACCGAAGGCGAGCGTCTGGCCTTCACCGGCATTCCGAACTTTGCACCGGAATTGTTCCGTCGGGCACGACTGCGGGATCCGCTCAAATCCAAGCAATTACTCAAGGGCTTGAGCCAGTTATGCGAAGAGGGCGCGACCCAGCTCTACAAGCCATTGATTAACAACGATTTGATCTTGGGTGCGGTGGGCGTGTTGCAGTTTGAAGTGGTGTCGGAGCGGCTGAAAACCGAGTATTCCGTCGATTGCCAGTTCGAACAGGTGAACGTAACCACGGCCCGCTGGATCGAATGCGATGATTCCAAGCGCTTGGAAGAGTTCAAGGACAAAAACGAAGCGAATCTTGCGCTCGATCATGCGGGGGATTTGGTCTACATCGCCCCCACGCGCGTCAACCTGCAAATGGCGCAGGAACGCTGGAAGGATGTGCGGTTCCTCGCTACGCGCGAGCATGGCGATTACACCGCGGCAGAGGAGTGAACCTGCCGGTTATTTGCTGGCGGGCTGCTCCGGGGTAGCGTCTTGCGGAATGGTGGCCGCAAGCATGCTGAAATCCTTCGGAGAAATGTACTGGAACAGATCCTTGCCATCGCTGTTGACGGCGATCAGCAGGCCTTTCTTTGGATAAAGCCAATACTGGGTACTGCCCTTGGTGTTCCGGATTTCATCCGGTTTGCCGAAATGGCGATCGATAAGATCAGTCGTGTATTCCGCGGCCGGCCGGTAGGTAATGGACTCGATCGGGAAATACTGCGCTTTGCGAATGTGTTCGTCGGTCATCGGGTACTTCCAGGCACCGCTGGGTGTCGGGTCCGGCTTGGCATGATTTTTTGCAATCCACTCGTTCAGTTCCTTGGGGTCGGTTTTGGCTACGATGGTGACGTTGGCTGTCAAGGCGCCCACGTTCATGGTGCCGAAATACGCTTCCAGCGAGGCTTTCTTGTCCGGATCCACAAAGATGGCCAGTTCCGCTTTCTGGTCATATACCCGTTTGAATTCGAGCAGGGAATCCTTCCCCAGATGCACACCGAAAACCGCACTGGTGCCGTCCGGAAGCACTTTAATATCCCAGGGCAGGAAGGGGTGGTCCGGCGCTTTCGCAGTGCAGGCAACAATGGCTGTGCCCAGCAACAGAGCGACCATGAGACGCTGAAAAATCGGGAGAATGCGACTGATAGGGTTTCGGAACATTTGCGCGATCCTGAAAACTAAACAAGAATGATGCCGCAATGTATCAGATGCACCACCGAAATGGATGCTTAAGTGGCTTGCCATCATGGTCAATAGGCGTAGCCAATGGCGCAGGTTTATTTGTTTTATTGGCGCTTGCGCTCGTGTTTATTTTTACCTATCAAGGAGTTGGTTATGTTTATTGGTCGAACGGGATTCGGGCTTGCCTGTGCCCTGCTGCTGTGTGGTGCAACGGCCGGGATGGCGGTGGCATCGGCTGATGAGATGCAATTCCCCCTGCGGGCGCAATATGAAACGGTGGGCGTGAAGCCCATTTCCACGGCTGATTTATTGGCGCACTTCAATAATTACACGATCATCGATGCACGCTCGGAATACGAGTATCAGACACTGCACATCGAAGGCGCCGAATCGGTGCCTTTAACCTCCCCGGGCTTCGATCAGAGTGTGAAGACATTGGCAGACAAGACGAAAAAGCCCCTGGTCTTCTACTGTAACGGCACGACATGCGAAAAATCCTACAAGGCTGCCGTGCGCGCCATACAGTCGGGCGTAAAGCAGGTACTCGTTTATGATGCCGGGATTTTCCATTGGGCAGAAGCCAACCCCGGCAAGACGGATTTGCTCGGCAAGAAAATGCAGTCGGCCAGCCAGTTGATTTCGAAGGCCGATTTTGCCGCGCATCTTTTGAGTCCGCGCGATTTCTATGAACGCGTCATGGGTGATCCGAATGCGATTGTGCTGGATATCCGGGATGCAAGTCAGCGCGCGGGCGTTTCCCTGTTCCAAATGCGTGATGTACATGTGCCTTTGGATAACGCTCGACTCACCGATTGGGTGGACCGGGCCAAGAGGGAGAACCGCGCGATGTTCTTTATCGACGCTACCGGTCACCAGGTGCAATGGTTGCAGTACTACCTCAAAGGACAAGGCTTGCACGATTATTGGTTCATGAAAGGTGGCGCCAAGGCGTTTTACGATACGCTTTGATTCAAGAATGGCTTAAATCACAAGGGGATTCACATGCGTTATGTGTTGGTTGGTTTGATCGCTTTGGGTGGCGTCACTTTTTTAGGCGCGACGGCAAAGGCGGATTTGAATGTTGCTACAGCTCATTCTGAAGCTCAAGTGGTCGGGCAGCCCTTTCCCATCCTGAAATTAACCAATCAGCAGGATGTCCCCGTTCAGTTGCCGGGCGAAGCGTCGGTGATAGTTTTTGCAAACGCAAAGAATGTTGATGAATGGGCCGATCCCTTGCTGGCGAAGTTTGGTCAAAAGCAAATGGAAGCCAATCATCTGGTCTACCTTTCCGACATTCACCGCATGCCGTGGATGATCAGCAAGATGTTTGCGCTACCCAAATTGAAGGAACGCACTTATTCGGTCGCCTTGATCCGCGAGGCCAATCAAGTGCCTGCAACCATCGAGCCGAAAGTGGATTGCCTGAATTGGATTCAGTTAAAATCTGGCACCATTACCTCCCTCGCACCGGTTTGCAATCCGACCGATCTCGGGAAACGATTGAACGCATTGTTGTTGCATTAGTTGCAAATCAGGCCATTCCTGGATGAGTTGACCATCCGGGCAAGCGCAGCACCTGCGGGTGATTCCGGTCTGGCTCACGCTTCCAGTTTTCCACTGATTTTTTCGCTAACTGGTTGCCAATAAATAGCCGTTCAGACTGACCACCACCACCACGGTGAGCCATCCGAGCCATCGGACCCAGGTCGGGTTGACGTAACCACGCATCAATTTTTGATCGCTGGTAAATAGCACCAGCGGGATCAGCGCCAGCGCAATACCAAATGAGAGCACGACCTGGCTGTACACCAGCACTTCGGTCACATTTAAACCAAGCGCAATGATGATGAATGACGGTGTCATGGTGATGGCGCGCCGCAGCCAGAGCGGAATTCGAAAACGCACAAAACCACTCATGATCTCCTGCCCGGCCAGAGTGCCCACGATGGTCGAAGCCAAACCGGCAATCAGCAGGCTCGCGCCGAAGATTTGAGCTGCGATAGCACCCAGCAGAGGGGTAAGTGTTTCATACGCATTCTCGATGCTGCCCGACTCGGCCGAGGGATTACCGTAGAAGACCGCTGCGGCCATGGCGAGCATGGACAGATTCACGAAACCGGCAATCGTCATGGCGATGGCGACATCCCATTTGGTGCTGCGAAAGATGGTTTTACGGTGAATTTTTCCGTATCTCGCCAGCTCTGCCTTGCTCAGTGCTGAATGAAGATAGATGACATGCGGCATGACCGTCGCGCCCAGAATGCCTGCGGCCAGAAAAATGCTATCCCGGCCATCAAAACCGGGGATTAATGCCCCTTCAAGCACGGAAGCGGGATGGGGGTGGCTGAACAACAATTCGGCAACGTAGATCAGAGCAACGGAGAGCAACATGCCGCCGATCACGATTTGCAACGTTTTGAGGTTACGCGTTTCAAGGCTTAATACGGCCCAACTGATGATTGCCGTGATAACAGCCCCTTCCATCAAAGTGAAGCCGAACAGAAGCTTGAAACCAAGCGCCGCGCCGACAAATTCGGCAATATCGGTCGCCATGGCCAGAATTTCTGCCTGTATCCAGTACGGATAAACAGCCCAGCGCGGCAAACGTTTGCCCAGCATAGAGGCGAGCGACTCTCCTGTCGCCAGACCAAGCTTTGCAGAAAGCATCTGGATGAGTGCTGCCATCAGGTTGGCCCAGACCACGACCCACAGCAATAAATACCCGTAATCGGCACCAGCCTGGATATTGGTGGCGTAATTGCCAGGGTCGATATAACCAATGGCCGCCACAAAGGCGGGGCCCAGAAACAGGGCGCGCGTGCGTTTGGACGAGCGGGGGAGCGGGGTATGAATAGACATGGGCCGTTATTTTTAGTTTAGACTAATTTAAAGTTTAGCCTTAACTAAATATTCGGGCAACTGGATTTAATCACTCCGAATTTTGCGGCCTTTTGTGTCGGTCTTTTTTTACAAGCGCTTACGCATCAGGGTGACTTCAACACGGGTGCCGCCGCCTTCGCGTGCGAGAATTTGAATGTCGCCGCCCTGGGCGCGGACAGATGCGCGGGCGATGGCGAGGCCGAGGCCGCTGCCACCCGTATGCCTTGCACGGGAGGTTTCAAGTCGCACATAAGGTTCGAATATCCGCTCCCGATCGGCTTCGGGGATACCGGGACCCCTATCCTCTATGCGAATAACAACGTCAGTCGGGCGAACTTCAACCGAAAGATCAACGGGGTCATCGCTGTAACGCCGCGCATTATCCAGCACATTCTGCAAAGCCCGTTGAAGCGCCTGGGGTCTCGCCTTGACGGGTGTTTCTGCGGCGCCATGCCGCCGGATTTGCGCACCCAGCAAGGTCATGTCTTCACACAGCAAATCAAGCAGTGCGTCCAGATCGAGTGATACAAGCGGCTCTGTTGTGGTGCCGGCCCTCAAAAAGGCCAGAGTGTGGCCGATCATTTCATCCATCTCGGTTAGGTCGTTCTCAATTTTCTGTTTAAGCTCGTCTTCCGGAAGATGGGCGAGTCGCAGTCGCATCCGGGTGATGGGTAAACGTAAATCGTGCGAGACGCCCGCCAGTGCATGCCCGCGAACTTCGATCAATCGTTGGATGTCACGTTGCATCTGGTTGAATGCCTGAGCCGCTCGACTGACTTCGTTGGGCCCGGTCTCGGTGAGCGGCGCTTGATTCAGATTCTGCGGCAGACGCACGGCCGCTTCGACCAGCGCATCGAGTGGTTGTGTGAGACGACGCAGAATCCAGGCCACGCCAGTGATCACGATACCCCCCAGCAGCAAGAGCCATCCCATGGTCTGAAAAGGCCAGCGCATGGGCGGCGGCAGGGCATGGCGCAGGGTCAGAACGCTGCCGTCATCGAGCCGGGCCTGAATCAACAGCGCATGTTCCCGGTGACCGCGGGCCGGGGGCTGCATCTGCCAATGACGGTCGAGTGTCCACGGTGCCTGCTGAAGCAGGATGGGCGCCGCTTCGGGTTCAAGCGTTCGCTCAGCGCGCCGATCCATGTCGTCGCCGTTAATGGCCAGAACCTGGATCGGTATCGGTTGCTCCAACGCGCCATGCAGGCGTTGTGCAAACTGCCGTGTCATGGTGTTTTCCACGAGCACCTTCGCTCCGTTATACATCTGGCCGATTGGGTGGTGCTCGGGTTGATGCCAAGGTTGGCGAAACATCAAGTGGGTCAGTGGTGTATTCATCCAACGGGCAAGACGGCGCCGTTCATCCGGTGCGGTATCGTTCTGAATCTGAATGATCTGGGCAATCCGCTGTATGGCGTAGTCGCCAAGCAGACGCTCGCCCAGACGGGCACGATCGGCCACCAGTAAGCTCAAGCTCAGGGCGAGCGCCGCAACAATGCCCAGCGTCAGCATCAATAATACCTGTCCAAACAGACTGCGTGGCCAGATACGCCAAGCCACTGATTGCCTCTTGTTCACCCCGGTTGCCCGCCTTGTGGATGGGTTAGGAGCATGTAACCTTCATTCCGAATGGTTTTGATGAGTGTGGGTTCGCGGGCATCATCGCCGAGGCGGCGGCGAAGGCGGCTCATCATGACATCGATCGTTCGGTCGAGCGGATCGGCTTCTCTGCCCGCGAGCGCGTCCATGAGCTGGTCGCGAGACAGAACCATATTCGGGTGTTCCGCCAGTGTTTTGAGCAGGCGAAACTCACCCGTGGACAACGGAATGACGATTTGATCTGCACTCATCAAGTGTCTGGCTGCCAGATCAAGCGTCCAACCGCTGAAGTGCAGATGGCGCGGTGGCTGTGCCTGATTCTGCTGTTCCGATCGTCGGAAAATGCTGCGAATCCGTGCCAGCAGTTCGCGTGGGTGAAATGGCTTGGGCATGTAGTCATCGGCGCCCATCTCAAGACCGATGATGCGATCCATTTCATCGCCACGGGCGGTAAGCATCAGGATGGGAGTGCTCTGGCGTGCCCGGATGGTTCGGCATAGGGACAAGCCGTCTTCGCCAGGTAACATCAGGTCAAGAATGATCAGGTCGACCGTCGAGTTCTCGAGTCGCGTCCATAACTCGTTCCCTTCCGCTGCCTCGAGCACGTGATAGCCTTGATCGGTCAGATATGCCCGCAACAGGCTACGCAGATCGGCATCGTCGTCTACTACCAGAATCGTTTTCATGAATTTGATTCGTCCATTATTGAATGAGCGCTATCTTAGCCCAGCCATGTGGCCGAAAAGCGATGTAATTCCCTGATATTACAAAACCCCTACATATCGTTTACACGCAGGGTCAGGCTTGAAATAGCCGGTTTACAGTCGCAGGGTTCAATGATTCCCGTGAATCGTTGTTCCATTGACCCGAGGTAGAAGCCATGAGCCTTCAAACACACTCCCAGACTTTTTCAACCCGTCGCCCGGCATTGCGCATGGCGGTCCTCGCCACGGCTTTGATGACCCTTGCCGGTGGTTTCGTTACAGTAAGCATGGCAGAGACGCCGGTCGGCTCTGCTGCGCCGGTCGGCCAACCTTGTTCCAAGAATCCGGAACAAATTGAACGAATGCGTGCGCATCGGGCTGCCTTCATGCAGAAAACGCTCGACACCATGGCCAATCGTCTGGAGATTACGGCCAGTCAGCAAGCTGTTTGGGATGCGTACAAAAAAGTACGCATGGACATGATGTTTGAGCATTTCAAACGCCCCGGTCCTGAAATGAATGCAGCCCAGCTGGCACAATTCCGTGCGGAACGAGCTGAACTCATGGCGAGAAAGATGGCGCGTCTGAGCAAGGTGACATCTGATCTGCGTGCAGCCCTTGCACCGAATCAGCAGCAGGTGCTGGATGAAATGGCGCGTCAGCATCGGCACAAACATTTTGGTGCTCATGGTCAAAAAACTGGTATGCACCACGGTCCTGATGGCATGGCGCGCCCAATGGGCGGGCCGATCCAGCCCTGATTGATATTGCGATCCGGCCTTTGAAGCCAAGCAAGCATGACCCCGCTCCGGCGGGGTTTTGTTTGTACAATTTTGCGTTTGACTATTTGGTATGAAGACTTTGTCTTGCGCCACAGATCGAGCTTCCAGCTTGGGCCACAGCAAACAGGCAGGCCGAAGCAGATGAGAAGATACGTGCAATCGTGCAGTATCTGTTGCTTGCTTCTCGCCATGCGTCCGTTCGGGTGGGGCAAGCGTATGTTCGAAGCAGTAAAGTTGCTGCATTTAACTTACGGCGCGTGATCGATAGGGCGGAACCGCGGTATGAATACAACACAGATTCCGGCAAACGATACGGCAGCGAACGGACTCGCATCGCGCGGCATGTTGGCGGTACTCGTGGCGCAGTTTCTTTCAGCCATGGCCGACAACCTTTTGTTCGTGGCGGCCATCGCGCTGCTTAAAACGGCGGCCCATGGTGAGGCACTCCTGCCCCTGTTGCAGGTTGTGTTTGTTGTCGCGTTCATCGTTTTGGCACCTTACGTGGGGCCGGTGGCCGATGCCTTTCCCAAGGGGCGTGTGATGCTGTACGCCAATCTGATCAAATTGATGGGCGCGTTGATGATTCTGTTCGGCGCGAACTCGCTATTGGGTTATGCCATCGCCGGCATCGGTGCGGCGATCTATTCGCCCGCCAAATACGGCATTCTCACGCAACTTGTGCATCCCGATCGTCTGGTCAAGGCAAATGGTTTGCTGGAAGGTTCGACAATCGCCGCCATTTTGTTGGGGGTATTGGCGGGCGGCTGGCTCACGGATCAGTCCGTAGTGCTGGCCGTGGTTGTGTCGGCGGGTATGTATCTTCTGGCTGCGCTCGCGAACCTGGGAATCCCCAGGTTGCCCGTCATTCATCGCCTTGTTCGGCATGAACTGGCGCAGTTACCAAAGCAGTTTATTCACAATCTGGTCGTGTTGTGGGGCATTCGCGACGTACGCTTTGCCATCATCGGCACGAGTTTGTTCTGGGGGATGGGCGCTTCCTTGCGGCTGTTGATTTTTGCCTGGGTTCCGGTTGCATTGTCATTGCTTGACAATCAGGCACCAGCCAACCTGATGGGGTTGGTGTCCATCGGGATTGTGGTGGGTGCCGGTCTGGCTGCCGTCAGCGTGCGTCTGGAGCAGGCCAATCGGGCGATTCTAGGTGGTTTGGCGCTGGGGCCGCTGATCGTTCTGCTGGCACCCTTGCACGCATTCGCTCCCGCGGCCGTCATTCTCATGTTGGTAGGCGTGGCGGGTGGTTACTTTGTGGTGCCGTTGAATGCGCTCCTGCAGGAACGGGGGCATGAGACCATCGGTGCGGGTCGTACGTTGGCCGTGCAGAATTTCTTCGAAAATCTGGCCATGCTGGGTATGGCCGGGTTGTATTTTCTCGCTATCGAAGCGGGCATGAATCCCGTGGCCGTAGCCTATGGGTTCGGAATCGTCGTGACGTTAGGGATGGCTGCGCTGGCCGTCTGGCGGCTTCGAGGAGGCCGTTCCTGCTGATGGGGCGCTTCAACCCAGCGGGTTGATACCTGCTGCGCGGAGTAATCGCAAGGTAGCAATCAGAGGCAGTCCGAGGATTGCCGTGGGGTCGTCCGATTGCATTGAATCGAGCAGCGCTGTGCCCAGCCCCTCCGATTTCATGCTACCTGCCGAGCCGAATGGTTTTTCTCGGTTGAGGTAGTGTTGAATCTCCGAATCAGAAAGGCTTCGAAGTTGTGCGGTGACGGTTTCGCTGTGTTCCTGCATGGCGCCGTGTGCGTCGATAACCGTGACAGATACGTGGAAATAAACGGCTTTGCCGGACATGAACCGTAATTGTTCGGTTGCACGTGGCCTATCGTGTGGTTTGCCCATGATGCGCCCATCGCAGGATACCAGTTGATCTGAGCCGATGACGACCGAGCCGGGATGGCGTGCGGCAACCGTGCGTGCTTTTTCCCGTGCAAGTCGCAAGCAGGCTGCGTCGGCCGCTTCATGCTCATGGACGCGTTCGTCGATGTCGGGCTTATCGATTTGATAGGGTATCCCGATGCGATCAAGCAAGGCGCGACGGGTGATGGATGAGGACGCGAGTATAATAATGGGTTTTTTTTGCATATTCATTTTGCGTGCCAAGCAATAAATCGCTAACATTATACGATTCTGGTCTGGCGAATGCTGTGTGTGCGGGCCGCATTTTAGGCTCTCGTTCAAAATTGGTTGCATTTATTCAATTAATTCTGGCCTTGCATGCAAATAGGTATTTGGCATGAGTGTAGACAACGGATCATATCCTTTGGATGGTCAATCTGGCAGTGGGGTAGGGACCGGCAGACAGCTTCAATCCGCGGCAAGTTTACCGCGCTTGATGGTGCGCATGGCTTGCGATAGTGAGCGGGCGTTTTCTGCATCTGTGCTTTTGGCCGAGTTGCCGCGGTTGGTGCCTTTTGTACCGCATGAAGCTCCGGAGACTTCGCTTGATTTCGATTTGCGATTTTTTCGGGACGAAGGTCGTGCACTGCTGGCAACGCTGGATGTGCAGACCACGGTGCAGGTTGAGTGTGCTCGTTGCCTTCAATCCATGAGATTGCCCGTGATGGGGTCGTCCTTGTTGCAGTTTGTATACAATGATGCTCAGGCAGAACAGGTTGGAGATGTTCGTGAACCTGTTCTGGTCGATGCCGAGGGTGGGGTGGTCCTTTCAAACTTGCTCGAAGAGGAAGTGTTGATAGCCCTCCCTACGGTAGCGATGCACGAGCATCAGTGCCAACCGGCCTGGCGAGAAGAAGCCGAGGACGACGGCGTTCAATCTTTGGTTGAGCAATCGGAACGGCCTAATCCCTTTGCCGCATTAGGACAGCAATGGCGCATGCCGGGGTCTAAAGGTTCAGGCAAAAAGGGTGAAGATCAATAGCGTTAACCGCGATCGTGTATTGATCATAGTCGCGGAGTTTTAGTTTGGCGTTTTGGTAAAAGAAACGCGATTTTTAGTATCAGGAGTTGAGAAATGGCTGTTCAGCAGAATAAAAAGAGCCGTGCGCGTCGCGATTCACGTCGTACCCACGATGCCCTCGTTAAACCTACTTTGTCAGTGGATGCGACCAGTGGTGAAACACATCGTCGTCATCAGGTGACTGCGGATGGGTTTTACCGTGGCAAGCGCGTGATTGCCGAAAAAGCAACTGCCGAAGCGTAATCGCTCTCCGGATGGTCGTGCATGATGATCCCAACCTTGCGTGCCCTGGTGCGCAAGGTTTTTGTTATGCCTGTCATTCTGGCATTCTGGGCGTTCGATTGATCTGAAGTGTGTTCATTCGTTTTGGATCGCCCCTGAATTTTTATTTGAAATCAAGCATCTGTTAAGGCTGTAAATTTTTCATGAAGGCTAAAATTGCGATCGATGTGATGGGTGGCGACCATGGCCCCGTCGTGACGCTGGCGGCAGCGGCGCAATTCCTCAGGTTGCATCCCAGCGTGACGCTACTGCTGGTAGGCGATGAAACCCTCGTGCGTTCGCAAATGAGCGCGCACGGTCTGGTTGAGGGTGAACACCTTCAGGTCGTGCATGCGCCTGAAGTTGTCGAGATGGCCGAATCACCCGCGGTAGCACTGCGTACTAAGAAAAAATCATCCATGCGAATTGCGGTCGACTGCGTGCGTGACGGTTCGGCGCAGGCCGCTGTGAGCGCGGGCAATACCGGTGCGCTGATGGCGACAGCCAAATTCGTCCTCAAGACCCTGCCCGGGATTGAGCGGCCGGCCATCTGCACGGCTTTACCGAGTCGCAAGGGGCATACCCACGTGCTTGATCTGGGGGCGAATGTCGAATGCAACGCCGAACATCTGTTCCAGTTTGCCGTGATGGGTTCGGTGCTGGTGGAAGCGTATGATGATAATCCTGCACCCAGAGTCGGTCTGCTCAATGTCGGTGCCGAGTCCATCAAGGGCAACGATACCGTCAAGGCTGCCTCGGCACTTCTGGAAAATGGGCCGATCAACTATATCGGATTTGTCGAAGGTGACGACATCTACAAAGGGGATGTGGATGTCGTGGTTTGCGATGGTTTTGTCGGTAATGTCGCGCTCAAGACCAGCGAAGGGCTGGCGAAGATGATCACCCAGTTCCTGCGCGAAGAATTCGGGCGTGGTTTAATGTCCAGGCTGGCAGCCGTTCTTGCGCTGCCCGTGCTCAAACGTCTGAAAAACAGACTGGACCCAGGCCGCTACAATGGTGCCAGTTTTTTGGGGCTGCAGGGTATCGTGATCAAAAGTCATGGCGGTGCCGACGTTTCGGCCTTCGCCAGTGCGCTCGGCGTGGCACTGCGCGAGATCGAAAAAGACGTACCGCGCCGCATCGACCAGCGGTTGGGCCAGCTATTGAATGAAAAGGAAACAGCATGATTCATGCACGTATCACCGGTACCGGGAGTTACCTTCCTGAGCGAATCCTGACGAATCAGGATCTGGAAAAGATGGTTGAAACCTCGGACACCTGGATTCGGGAACGGACGGGTATCGAGCAACGTCATATCGCCGAGAAAGGACAACTCACTTCCGACCTGGCCGAGCCGGCGGCGCGCCGTGCCCTGGAAGCGGCTGGCAAAATCCCGTCTGATGTCGATCTGCTGATCGTGGCAACAACAACACCTGATCGCGTATTCCCTTCAACGGCCTGTCTGCTGCAGCAAAAGCTGGGCATCCACGGCTCGCCTGCTTTTGATATTCAGGCAGTCTGCACGGGCTTCGTTTATGCGTTGAGTGTGGCGGAGAAATTCATCAAGACCGGTGCCGCCCGCTGCGCACTGGTCATCGGAGCGGAAACCCTGTCGCGTATCGTCAACTGGCAGGATCGCGGTACCTGCGTGCTGTTTGCCGATGGCGCTGGTGCGGTCGTGCTCGAAGCCAGCGAAGAGCCTGGAATTATCAGTACACACATTCACGCCGATGGGGCGTACGAATCGTTGCTGACGACGGTAAAACCCGGGCCCGATGTCGATTTGGATAAGCTGGCCGACGGCACGGCGTTCATTGAAATGCGTGGCAACGAGGTGTTCAAGATCGCAGTGAATACACTCGGTCGTATCGTCGATGAAACCGTGGATGCCGCAGGGATGACCTATGCCGATATCGACTGGCTGGTGCCCCATCAGGCCAACATCCGCATCATACAGGCAACGTCACGCAAGCTTGATTTGCCGATGGAGCGCGTGGTGGTTACGGTCAACAAACACGGCAATACTTCTGCGGCTTCGGTGCCTCTGGCACTGGATACCGCCGTTCGCGATGGACGCATCAAGCGGGGCGATACGATTCTGCTCGAAGCGTTTGGTGGTGGGTTTACCTGGGGTTCGGCGCTGATCCGATTTTAAGCTCATCCGAGAGGTGCAACGATGGCACTGGAAATCGAACGCAAGTTTTTGCTCAAGGATGACAGCTGGCGTGCGGCGGTGTCATCCAGTCTTCGTTTGAGTCAAGGCTATCTGACCAGCCTGACCGATGGTGCCAAGGCGTCGGTACGGGTGCGAATTGGCGGCAATCTGGCTTATCTCAATATCAAGAGCATGAGATTGGGTATGTCGCGCGACGAGTTCGAGTATCCGATTCCTATTGAAGATGCCGGGCATATGTTGACTAACTTGTGTTCGGGTGCCGTGATTGAGAAAATCCGTCATCATGTGCACTTTGCCGGTCTGCTCTGGGAAATCGATGAGTTTCTCGGGGCCAATCAGGGCCTGTTGATGGCGGAAGTGGAACTGAACTCTGAAGATCAGACGTTCCAAAAGCCCGATTGGGTCGGGGACGAAGTGACCGAAGATCCTCGTTACTATAATGTGTCGCTGGTTCGGCATCCCTACACGCAATGGGGATTTGAATAATGGGTACCTCGAAAAACCCCATCCATGGGATTTTTCGAGGGCGTTCGTCGCGGGAAACCCGCGACGAACTCACGCTATTTCAATCGCTTATGCGATTGCGCGGAACCACTTCCATGTGGTGCATGGGCACCTCGAAAGGTTTTTCGAGGTGCCCTAATTATTGAATCAGTTTGTTGTTTGTTGGCATCGCGATCGGGAGTGGAAACATGATTCGTGTGATGCTCGTCGATGATCACACCATGGTGCGCAAGGCGCTGGCTCATTTGATCGGGAGCGAGCAGGGCATTGGTGTGACATCTGAAGCGGATAGTGGCGAAGCGGCGTTGGCGCTGCTTAAAACCGAATCTGTCGATGTCGTGCTTTGTGATATCCACATGCCCGGCATGGGCGGCCTGGAAGCCATCCGGCGAATCCAGGCTCGCTATCCCGAGATCGGTTTGATTGCAGTAACGGCGGAAGCGGATGCGGCTTTGGCGCGCTCGGTTCTTGAGGCTGGCGTACATGGTTATGTGACAAAAGACGCGCCGCCGCAGGAGCTGATCACCGCCATCGAAAATGCCCGTCATAAAATCCGTTTCATCTCATCGCGCATCGCGCAGGAAATCGCCCTGCAATCCATGCGCAAAACCTCAGACCCCTTCGAAACCCTTTCGGGACGGGAGCAACAGGTGCTGATGATGATTCTGGAAGGAAAATCCAATCAGTTCATCTCCGATGCGCTGTGCGTGAGCCCCAAGACAGTCAGTACCTACAAAGTGCGCTTGCAGGAGAAACTCGGCGTCAACAACGACATCGAGTTATTGCGCTTGGCCGTGAAATCCGGGCGGGTCGTGATCAACGAATGATCGACCAGCCTGCCGCTCAGCCTGTTTTCCCGCCTGTCGTAGAGGCATCGCCGGTTTTCGATGCGGCGCGTTTTCTCAAATCGGTGACCGAACGCCCCGGCATCTACCGGATGTACGGTGAGGATGATGTGATTCTCTATATCGGCAAAGCACGGAATCTCAAGGCGCGTCTGTCGAGTTATTTTCGTGGTCAGCAGGCCATCAAGACGCAGGCTTTGGTGCGCCAGATCGTCCGGATCGAAATCACCGCCACCCAGACCGAAGCCGAAGCGCTGTTGCTGGAAAGTAATCTCATCAAGGCCCATCGCCCCCGATACAACATTCTGCTGCGCGACGACAAAAGCTACCCCTGGATTTACGTTTCCACCGATCAGGAATATCCGCGGCTCGCCTACCACCGGGGTGCCCGCAAGCGGCAGGGGCGCTATTTCGGGCCGTACAGTGCGCCCAGTGCGGTGCGCGAAACACTGAATCTGCTCGAAAAGGTGTTCAAGGTGCGACAATGCGAAGACAGCGTGTTTCGCAATCGCAGTCGGCCTTGCCTGCAATATCAGATTGGGCGGTGCAAGGCGCCATGTGTCGGCTATGTCAGCCCGAAGGACTATCGGCAGGACGTCGACGACACCATGGCCTTCCTGAGCGGGCGCAGCCAGATCCTGACCGAACAACTGGCCGAACGCATGGAGCAGGCCGCCGCCGCACTCGACTTTGAACAGGCGGCGCAGTTGCGTGATCAGATCAGCCAGCTTCGAGTGGTAGCCCAGCAGCAATCGATCACGGGCGTGAATGGTGATGCCGACGTGATTGCCCTGATCACGCTGATGAACCTGACGGTCGTGGCGGTATCGACCATTCGCGATGGCCGCCACCTTGGTACGCGGAGCTATTTCCCCCAGGTCCCGGCGGATACGGATCCGGCAGAAACCATGGCCGGTTTCATCAGCCAGTATTACGCCGAACGCGAGGCACCCGCGCGCGTTTTATGTTCCCCGCTGCCGCAGGATGTCGCGTTCTTGTCCGATGGCCTGTCGAATGCCGTGGGTGCGCAAACCGGGCGTCGTGTTACCTTCACAATGCCGCAGCGCGGCAAGGCCCGCGAGTGGCTGGAGCAAACGGCAGAAAATGCACGTCTGGCCGCCCAAGAGCGCCTGGCCAGCCGTATTGGCCTTGAGACACGATTCGCCGCCTTGCGCACTGTGACGGGGTTGAGCCAGATTCAACGCATTGAATGTTTTGATATTTCCCACACTCAAGGCGAATTAACCGTGGCGTCTTGTGTGGTTTTCGGGGTGGAAGGCGCGCAGAAAGATCAGTATCGTCGGTACTCTATCGAGGGCATTACGCCCGGCGATGATTATGCCGCCATGCATCAGGCGCTGACGCGCCGGTTCGCTCGCGCCCAGCGCGAAGGTGGGATTCTGCCGGATGTTCTGCTGATCGATGGGGGAGCCGGGCAGGTGGCGCAGGCACAGGATGTGCTTACAGGGCTGGGCATCGATTCGGTTTACATTCTCGGTGTGGCCAAAGGGGTGGAACGCCGCGCGGGTGCGGAACGACTGATCCGACCCAAGACATCGACCGGGCAGGGTGGTGAGGAAACACGGCTCGACCCGCATGATCCGGCGCTGCACCTGATCCAGCAGGTGCGCGACGAAGCGCATCGATTCGCCATTACCGGCCATCGGGCACGGCGTCAGAAAGCACGCACTCAATCGGATCTGGAAAAGATTCCCGGCGTGGGTGCGAAGCGGCGGCAGGCCCTGCTCAAGCACTTCGGTGGCATGCGTGGTTTGCGCAACGCCAGCGCCGCGGAGTTGGCCAAGGTGCCGGGTATTTCGGTGTCTTTGGCCGATGCCATTCATGCCTGGTTGCACGAGGGTGCCACAGTAGAAAGCGAAACATAAATGGGCACCTCGAAAAACCTACTGCGCGACCCGATTGCTGCGTTGGGCGGTACTCGTTCACTCGCCTATCTATTTGATAAGTCTCGGTCGCTGCGCTCCGGCCGCCTTGCCCTCGGGCCGCTCGTTACGGTTTTTCGAGGTGCCCAAATGTACTGGCGGATCGTGGCGCCGAAGAGAAAAACAGGAGAGGTTATGCGTTTCATTTTTGAAGAACGACGATTGGTGATGCTGGGCCTGATGCTGGCCGCGCTTATCGGCTTCATGGGGGCGGCCGTGGCCGCACCCGCACAGGAGACAGGTGCAGGTGCAGGTGTGCAATCCAAGTCACAGCAGGTCGATGCGGCTCCCGATTACGCGGCCCTTGCGGCTTTGCTGGAAGACCCCAAATCCAGAGCGGTTCTGATCAAGGAGTTGCAACGTCTCGCATCTGAGCAACCGACGGCTGGTTTCGGCAAAACGACCCCAAAAGCCAGCACGGCCACGCTGGCCAGCAGCATGGCCGTGGATACCTTGAGTGTTTTTCACGCCATTCACGACGAGGGAATCAAGGCGCTGGTGCAGTTTAACCGTTTGCTTCACATAGACCCTGCTTCCTGGGATTGGTCTACGTTCGGTGAAAATGTGTGGCGGATGGCACTGTTGTTCGTCTTCGCCTATGGCTCGTGGTTGTTGTACGGTCATTTGATCCGGCCCGTGCTGGTGCGATTGGATCGCTGGTCGACTGCGGCGAGTGCGCGGCAGCATCTGCTGCGGCTTTTTTTGTCTCTGACCTTGATCGGTGCACTGGGGGTGCTGGGTCTGGGACTCATCTTCATCACGGGAAATTTTCTTTCGGCCACTCTGGCAGGGGATGATGAACCTGCCTTGTGGCGCCAAACCCTGTTCTTCAACGCATTTGTTACGCTCGAGTTTGTCCGGATGGTTATCGCGCTGGTGCTGACCCCTTCCTACGATGGCTTGCATCTGTTTCCCATCAAGGCGGATCAGGCGAAGTTCTGGATGCGCCGCAGTTCAGGATTGATCCGCTTTCTGGGGTACGGGTTGATGTGGCTGGTGCCGGTAGTCGAACGGACCTGGGGTATTGATGCGGCACAGAGTGTG
This sequence comes from Halothiobacillus sp. 15-55-196, assembly GCA_002282715.1. Classification (GTDB taxonomy): domain Bacteria; phylum Pseudomonadota; class Gammaproteobacteria; order Halothiobacillales; family Halothiobacillaceae; genus Halothiobacillus. The sequence continues at coordinate 30,033 of NCKC01000014.1, forward strand.
GTGTGGACTCTGGCGTTAGTCGGTTTGGTTTACGCCCTGCACACGGTGTTCAGTCAGCGCCACATCCTGCGTGATGCCCTGCTGCCGATGGCCGAAAGGCATCCCAATGGAATGATTTCCTGGCTATTAGGCGCGCTGGCTCATACCTGGCATCTGCTTGCTGCCTTGTATATCGGCATGGTGTTTCTGGTCGGGTTGACGCGCCCCACGGATGCTTTGCCGTTCATCGTCCGCGCGACAGGCTATACCTTCCTGATCATTGCCGGCGCGCTGCTGCTGTCGGCTATTTCGGTGCAGTTGCTCGGTGGTGAGGTTCGACTCAAGGAACACCACCGGATGAGAGTGCCTTTGCTCGAACGACGCCTTAATACCTATCTGCCCTGGCTGGTTCATACCTTCCGGTTGACCATTCTGTTGGTTGCTATCGCTCTGATACTCTCGGTATGGCACGTCACGAACGCATTCAACTGGTTGGGAACAAATCCCGGTCAACAGTTCCTCAGCACGGTTTTCGATGTGGCTTTCATTCTGCTCGGTACCGTGATCGTCTGGTTGGTGCTGTCCAGTCTAATCGAGATGAAACTCAACGGCGTCAGCAGTCATATGCCCTCGGCGCGCATGCAGACCCTGCTCACCTTATTTCGCAATATCATCGCCATTGCGCTGCTGGCGATGGCCGTGATGATGGTGCTCTCCGAGATTGGTGTGAACATCGGCCCCTTGCTCGCCGGTGCCGGTGTCTTGGGTCTTGCCATCGGTTTTGGTGCCCAGAAGCTGGTGCAGGATGTCATCACCGGCGTGTTCATCCAGCTCGAAAATGCCATCAATACGGGCGATACGATTACCGTTGGCGGCATTACCGGAACCGCCGAGCGCTTGACGATCCGCTCGGTCGGTTTGCGCGATCTCAACGGCACCTACCACATCGTGCCGTTTTCTGCGGTCGAGGTGGTCTCCAACTACATGCGGGGCTACGCCTATCACAAAGCGGAATATCGCATTGCTTATCGCGAGAGCATCGATGAGGCGATCACGTACCTGGAGGCCGCATTTGAAGAACTGAAGTCCGATCCGGCAATGCGTGGCAAAATTCTTGAGCCGATACACATTCCTGGCGTCACCGAGCTGGGTGCGAGCTCCGTGAACATCCGTGTCATGATCAAAACGACACCGGGCGATCAGTGGGCCGTGGGCCGCGCTTACAATCGCCTCGTCAAAATGCATTTTGATGCGGCGGGTATCGAAATTCCCTTCCCGCATACCACCATTTACTTCGGTGAAGATAAATCGGGCAAAGCGCCGCCGGTCTATGTTCAGAATTTGGGCGGCACGCCGGAGTCGGCCGGCTAATTCGGTCGTTATTTTGGTTCGATCACTTCAATTAGCTGCTCAACGCTTTCTTCTTTGCAGGGCATGACCCAGCAGGATCAAGGGGAGCAGCCCCCCGATAGCCGTGTGTGCGGTTGCAATCCAGGTGAGACTGTCTTCGTGGCTGACGTAGAGCAGGAGCGGGGCCGTGATCGTGAGTATCCCAACGGCCATCAGCAACCCGGTGCCGGAGATATGACGCTCTTGCCTCAACCATCCCGCGCGCGCGTGCACAGTCCAAACCGCACCGATCAACGCCAGCACCAGAAAGCCACTGACCACATGGCTGGCCGTAAGCACGATGCGGGTCAGGCCGGAGGGTTTCCAGGGAAAGTCCCACCATTCCCATTGAAAAACCAGCAGCAACGGCACCAGAGCCAGTCCGGTTGCCAAAACCAAGGCCAAGCCAGCCATCAGTAAGGGCGCGAACGAGGCCGGATATCCTTGTTGTTTGAACTTGGCGAGCATGTCTCAGATATCGTCCAAAAGGATGGGTGGGGGCGGGGCGGTCGGATCGAGCAGCTGCCCGCCGAGCTGCCTGATAACTTCGGGCGCCTCGTCGTTTGCGGTGGCAGCGGCGACTTTGGTCAACGCATCCGCCAACCAGGCATATCGGGCGATCACCGTCCATTGCCCGTAGCGAACGGGCTCGCTTCCCGCGATCAATTGGGCAGGGAAGTCCTGTGCGTTTCGACCCGCCGCCGAGGTGGCGCAGGCGCCGTTCGTCAGTTGACCCAAGGCGATGCAACCGGCATTCGAGTCCAGTCGAATCACCCGGGGCGTGCCGAAGCAGCGCCAGTCGCCGCCAGCATTGACAACGGCATCTGATACGCCACAAGCTTTCAAGCGGGCAATGGCGCGATCAACGGCCCAGCCTTTGGCAATGCCATCAAGCGTGATCAGCACGGGGCGAAGGCGTTGCAGGCGCGTGCCCTCAAGCCGGATGTCGTCGGCGTGCCCCGAGGCAATAAACGCCGTCGCCGGATCGGGGAGTCGTCCGCGCGCAACCAGTTCACCGCCCACGGTTGGATTGAATCGATGCGCGCTGGTTTGCGCCAATCGCAACGCCAGACGCAGCACGCGGGCAGTCCATGGATGAATCTCGATCGCACCGTGACTGCGGTTGATTCGGCCGATATCACTCTCAGGCCGATGAAAACTCATCAATTGTTCCACGCGTGCAATGTCGGCGAATGCTCGATCAATGGCCGCGATGAGCTGATCCGGTGGTCGGCCCGCCGCGGAAATCTCGACAAAGGTACCCAGAGCCGGGCGCATGCGCTGAATCGGGTGTGTACCGCTCGGACTCATTTTGGCTGTGCGCCCCGTTCAGACGCGGTCAGTGCCACCTGTTGCAACGCCAACAGGCGCTTGACCCCATTGGTGACATTGCGGCAAGAAAGCGTCGCACCACTGATATTGCGAATATCCTCGCCCAGTTTGAAGCCACTTTGCGTGGTCCGTCCCAGGAACTGACCGCGCCAGTCGGCCTGCCGCACCTGATCGCCGTAGGTTTCGAGGTATTCCATGATCTCGATACCCAATACACGGCCTTCCGGCGAGAGCGCGACGGCGTAACGGATGAATTCGTGTTTACCGATCACACGATCTTCAATGTACCAGCCCTGAAATACGCCATCTTTTTCTGCACGCCAGACCGGTTGCTCCTTCCAGCGCTGGCGCACATCACTGAGCGCCTCGATTTGAGACCGTTGATCACCGCTCAGTTTGACCGGTGTGGCCAAAACATTTGTTGCAGAGGGGAACAAGGCCTTTTGTGCCTGTTCGGTCGTGAAGTATTGATTGGCTTGAACCGCTGGCACCATGAACGGCGCCAGCGCGATGATGGGGGCATAGCGCATGGCACACCTCAGAAGTTGTAACCCACTTTCAGGCGGAGTTCGTTGCGTTCGTGATCTGCCAGGTGCAAATCGGTCCGGTTCTGCGCACCGGACTCTTCGCTGGAACCGGCAAACTGATGCGCCCATGTGAGGGTGGCCCACCAGGTCTTCCCGCCGTAATGAATGCTGGGTCCGGCGAAGAAGTCCCAGTGATCGAACTCCCAACCGCCACTGCCCGGTTCCGCTGGATCGGCTGCGGCATTGAGCATTTCCATATCAACCCAGCCCTCTGCACCGATGTACCAGTTCGGTATAAAACGATAGGAGATACCGGAGCGCAGTCGAGGCGCGATGGCACTCTCAACGGCGCCCGATTCATTGTCCTTGGCTGTTTCGGCTTCGAATTCGATATTGGTCAGCCACTGAAACTGACCATCGAGATAAGGTTTTTGAAAAATTACTTTGGTCTCAAGTTCCCAGCCACGAATAGCCGCGCCGGTGATGCTGTCGACTGTGTCGTATGTGAGCTCACCGTATAAGGCCACACCAAGATCATCCTTGTAGGGCGACAAAATATTCTTTTTAAGTTCGACGGAGAAACCGCTGAATTTGGTTTGGCTTAACGAACCATCTATTTCTCCAGGCACCGGGCTGCCACTGTATTTGTGACGATAGCCATTCAGATAAATTGAACCGGACAGGGTGTCTGTGAGGCCGCGCTCGTACTCCAGCCGGAAATAGTCGGCGGTGTAGCTGCCTTGACGTTTGCCTTTGTGAATCGTGTTCCACAGATACAGCTCGTTGCCTCCCTTTGGCGTCGTCTCTGCCCCGATGGTGTAGCCCAGAAGGTTCTCATCGGCCTCGGCTCGATCAATGAATGGTGGTGCGAAAGCACCCGTCAGCCCGAGCGCAACCACACCAGCCAGTGAAGAACGTTTTGCCGCAAAACTCATATCAATTTCCTCAATCAGTAATCAAAAGCAAATGAGAACGGTTCGCATTATGATTAAGTTTAGTTTCAAGTCAAGTGTCGATTCTTATCAATTTGAACGAGAATTTTGAGCGGTTGGCTTGAACATCGGCAGTTCGTATTGGGCACCTCGAAATACCCGTGATTCGTCGTTCCCGCGAAAGCGGGAACCCAGATAAATCAAGGCGCTGGATTCCCGCCTACGCGGGAATGACTGGTTTTTCGAGCTTACCTATTCCTGGCTATCTGGCCAGCGTTGAACTTGAGCAGAACGTGCACCGCAAAATCTCGGAGCACTGAATTCAATAAACCCATGGGATTATTTTGCATATAAGAAACAAAAAGATAACTCTTGGTTGCGTTTCATCTCGGGGCGGCGTTCGCACGCGATCTGCCTGAAAGGCGGCCTTCAGTTTCTCGCCCTTCATTGTGCTGATGGTTCAGGGTATGCTACTCATCCGGTATTATTTGGCTGCACGCCAAGTGACCATTAGTTGTTTAGCTAGCGCCCGGATTTCAATCGTTGCCATGCTCAGACTGTCATAAAAAATTCATCTATTTGTCATCAAGTGTCATTTTTTGCTCGACATAATCCAACCGCTCGTGTTTTAGAGCGCGACTGAATGCTTTTAATCAACCTGTTCGGGGGATATTTCTGATGAAATTCAACAAGAAACTGATTGCCGGTGCGATTCTCGCTGCAACTGCTTCATTCACTCTTTCTGCTCAAGCCGAAGGCGTGAACAAGATCACAGGCGCGGGTTCATCATTCGCCTACCCAATTATTTCCAAATGGGCTTCTGAGTACAAAACTGAGAAGGGCGTAGAGGTAAACTACCAGTCCGTGGGTTCAGGCGCTGGCATCAAGCAGATCATTGCCAAGACGGTTGATTTCGGTGCGTCTGATGACCCCATGACCGTTGCCGATTTGGAGAAGAATGGTCTCACCCAGTGGCCATTGATCATGGGCGGCATCGTTCCTGTTGCCAACATCCCCGGTTCCAAACAGGGTGAATTTGTGATTTCTGGCCCTGTGTTGGCCGACATCATGATGGGTAAAATTACCAAGTGGAACGACCCGGCTCTTGAAAAACTGAATCCAGGCAAGAAACTGCCGAACCTGCAGATTACCGTTGTTCACCGTTCTGATGCCTCCGGCACCACGGCTATTTTCACCAACTACCTGAGCAAAGTCAGCCCAGAGTGGAAAGAAAAAGTTGGTGAAGGCAAAACAGTCAACTGGCTGTCCAAAGGCAACCTGGGCGGTAAAGGCAACGAAGGCGTTGCTTCTTACACTGACCGCATCAAAGGTGCAATCGGTTATGTCGAGTATGCCTATGCGTTGCAAAACAAGCTGCCCTACATGGATATGATCAACAGTGCGGGCAAGCGTGTGGCACCGACCATGGAAAACTTCGGCGCAGCCGCCGCGAATGCAGACTGGAAAGCAGCACCTGCCTTCCGCGTCGTGTTGACCGATCAGCCGGGTGACGACAGCTGGCCAATCACAGGTTCTACGTTTGCGATCGTGCATACCAACCCTGAGAACCCAGCAAAAGTGAAAGCTGTGCTTGATTTCTTCAAGTGGAGCATGGCACACGGTCAGAAGGCAGCTGAAGAACTGCATTACATTCCGATTCCTGCCAACGTCGCCAAGCTGATCGAAGCTTCTTGGTCAGAAAACATTAAACTCAAATAATCAATAGATTGCTTTGAGGGGGGTGGGCTGTAGCTCACCCCTTTTATTCAAAAGGCTTACCTTTGTTTTCATTTTAGTGTCTGATGACAAACGTAAACCACCACAACAACAGGTTTGGCTTCATGTCAGCAACTGAAAAAGACATTAATGCGCATTTGCATACACAAAGCGCAGGTGTGATCTGGGACAAGGTGTTCAAGGGGACGTCCTTTGCTTTCGCGGCAATGGTTCTGATTGTCATGCTGGCGATCATGGTCATGTTGTTCAAGGAAGCTTGGCCGACCTTCGCCCATTTCGGATTCAGTTTCTTATATACCTCCGAGTGGGATGTCGTTAACGACAAATTCGGAGCCTTGGTTCCGATTGTCGGTACGCTAGTGACTTCGCTGATCGCAATATTGATCGGTGTGCCGGTGAGTTTTGGCATCGCCATCTTCATCAGCTTGATGGCACCGAGTTGGCTCAAGCGTCCCATCGGTATTGCCATCGAGTTGTTGGCTGCGGTGCCGTCGATCATCTACGGGATGTGGGGGCTATTCTATTTTGCCCCGTGGTTTGCCAATACCATTCAACCCTTCATGACCGAAAACTTGGGCGGGGTGCCTTTTATCGGTCAGTTTTTTCAGGGGCCACCCATCGGGGTGAGTATCTTCACAGCGGGTTTCGTTCTGGCCATCATGATCATCCCTTTCATTGCCTCGATTATGCGTGACATGTTTGATGTTGTGCCTACGGCTCTTAAGGAATCTGCCTATGCCATGGGATCCACGACTTGGGAAGTAGTTTGGAAAGTCATCCTGCCCTACACGAAGGCAGGAGTAATCGGCGGCATCATGTTGGGGCTCGGTCGCGCCATGGGTGAGACCATGGCTGTTGCGTTCGTGGTGGGTAACTCGCTTGAGTTGAACACCGGCCTGTTTTACCCCGGAGCAACCATCGCTTCAACCATGGCTAACGAGTTCAACGAAGCCAGCGGCTTGCACATGTCCTCCCTGATCGCACTGGGCTTCATGCTGTTTGTGATTACTTTCCTGGTGCTTTCGCTGGCAAAATGGTTCCTGCTTCGACTTGAAAAGTCTCAGCAGGGTGATGAAACCTAAGAGCAACTTATCATCATGATTTCCAAATTTAAAAAAAGAAAACTGATCAATTACTTCAATCTTTCGGCTTCGATTGTGGTTACGGCTTTCGGTTTGGTCATGCTGGCTTGGATTCTGACCGTTCTATTCGGCAAGGGCTTTCAGCACATCAATTGGGCCGTGTTCACCCAAATGACGCCACCACCCGGCGCCTCGGGCGGCTTGATCAATGCCATTGTCGGTACCCTGTTGATCACCTTTTTTGCCGTTCTCATTGGAACACCCATCGGATTGATGGCCGGTACGTATCTGGCTGAATTCGGCGGCAAGAGTCGGTTTTCGAGTGCAGTCCGCTTTATCAATGATGTTTTGTTATCGGCACCATCTATTGTTGTCGGGGTGTTTGTTTATGCCATCCTCGTTAAGCCGCAAGGGCACTTTTCAGGTTGGGCTGGTGCCATCGCCTTGTCCATCCTCGTGATCCCGGTCGTGCTGCGTACCACAGAAGACATGCTCAAACTGGTGCCGGTGCAGATGCGTGAGGCGGCAGCTGCACTGGGTGCCCCGCGGTACAAGGTTACAATTGATATCGTGTATAAAGCTGCCTTGAGTGGTATGTTCACCGGCCTGTTGCTTGCGACCGCGCGCATCATGGGTGAAACAGCCCCCTTGCTGTTTACCGGCCTCAATAACCAGTTCTGGTCGTTGGATATGAATCAACCCATGGCGAATATGCCGGTTGTCATCTACCAATATGCACTCAGCCCCTACGAAGATTGGCAAAATCTGGCTTGGGCTGCCGCACTACTGATTACCATCAGCGTGCTTGTGATGAACATCATCGCCCGTTACTCTCTGAAGCAACCCAGTTCGCGATAACATTCGTCTAAATTTTTCAAAGAGATCATTTCATGACAACTCAAACCATGACCGATCAGACCCAGCCGGAGAATTCCGGTATGGGCTTTAAAATGGCCAATGCGTTAAAGCAGACGGAAGAACGGACGAAGTTGCTCGAAAAAAAAGACAGCGTCCGCCTCGTGGATTCTCCTAGGCTTGATATCCGTGATCTTTCATTCTTTTATGGCAAGTTCAAAGCACTGCATAACATCAACATGCAGATTCCCGACAAACAGGTAACTGCGTTTATCGGTCCTTCCGGCTGCGGTAAATCCACCTTGCTGCGGATTTTTAATCGTATTTTCGATCTGTATCCCGGCCAGCGTACGGAAGGCCAGATTCTGCTCGACAACAACGATATCCTGAGTTCCAAGGTGGATGTCAACATGTTGCGTGCCAAGATTGGCATGGTTTTCCAGAAACCGACTCCATTCCCCATGTCGATTTACGATAACGTGGCTTTCGGCGTTCGACTTTATGAGAATCTGTCGAAATCGGAGCTCAATGATCGGGTTGAATGGGCGTTGCAGCGGGCAGCTTTGTGGGGAGAAGTGAGTGACAAACTCAATCAGTCCGGTGCTGCACTTTCTGGTGGGCAGCAACAGCGCTTGTGCATTGCCCGCGGCATTGCCGTCAAACCGGAAGTACTGCTCCTGGACGAACCGACATCCGCTCTGGATCCCATATCCACCACTAAAATCGAAGAATTGGTGCATGAACTGAAATCCGATTTTACCATTGCCATCGTCACGCACAACATGCAACAAGCGGCGCGTGTTTCCGATTACACCGCATTCATGTACTTGGGCAAGCTGGTCGAATACGATCACACAGACATCATCTTCACAAACCCAGGAAGAAAAGAAACGGAAGACTATATCACTGGCCGCTTCGGTTGATTTTTCCTCATAAAGTATAAGCCTGCATTTTTAAGGGGTCTTTCTAATTTTGCAAAACGGAACGTTACTACTTAGCGCTGACAGTCCGGTTCCTCGTTTTTGACGCGCAAAATTAGAATGCTAGTAGCATAATTGCTTGACACGACGAAATGGCGGTGGAGTTCTCCGTAACCTCCCCAGCTTCTGGCGGCTGATGACTCCTGAAGGTGCCGCGACAGCGGTCTTTTAAGTTTTTCGGCAAGGAATATCAAGGATGCAAAGCCATCCCGATTGGCAGCAAATCGCTCAAGTGGCCATGATCGTGCTGCTTTCCCCCTGTTGCATGGTTTTTTATCACCACGGTAGAAGAAAAGGTCTAGCGCGGCCAGGGGACGAGCATCATCTAGCCATATCGTGATCTATTCAAATGGTTCCGCAAGGAACTGATCATCCCCGAAACCGCTTCCTGGATTTTTTGGCTGGCTCCGGTTGTGGCGTTTACCGCCATGCAGACCGTGCCTTTGCTGATTCCCGTTCTTACCAATTATCCGCTGCCGCTCTCCGATATGGGCGATATTTTGGGCGGCGGCTTGATTCTCACGCTCGGCGGCTTTGCGATTTTGCTGGCCGGTCTGAATAGCGGTCACCCTTACGGTGGTTTGGGCTCCAGCCACGAATCGATGCTGACGATTCTGGCCGAACCGACGCTGATCATGGTGTTGATCGGCATTTCTCTGCTCGCTCAATTGATGCTGCCGTTTGTGCTCATCCATCTACTGGTCAGCGGTGCGGCGGTGCATTCTCGTTTGTATTCGTCGCTGGTGTAACCGGCATCACCGAAAATGACCTGGTCGCTTGGCCGCAGTAGCTTCGGAAGTTGATTGATGTCCGCAACATTGGCCGCC
>NCKC01000015.1 GCA_002282715.1 Halothiobacillus sp. 15-55-196
GTTTGGATCAGCGCCCGCTCTTCAATACTCAACTGTTTGTAGATTTTTCCCATGCAACATTATCCTCAAAAAATGTTGCACTTGGGTTTTGAGCGCGCCCCCGCTGGATGTGGTTAAGAAGCCCGAAATAGCGATATACCTTATTCGGCACAGCCCGGACAACAAGGTGCGTTTGCAACGATATGCAGATTTCTGGTGGTGCCACTACAGCCTTTTAACCCCAGAAGAACGGTACAAGAAATATCCTGATGATTACCAGGCATCTTCCGAATTGCTGCAACTGCTTGCTGAGCGCGGCGTGGTCCCGGAAGACCCTTCCGCGCCGGAAGAGCCGCCCCCATCCGGTTCGGCGGAGCCGCCGACCAAAAAAGATGCCAGCCAGGCAAAACTCGATGCCTTCTTGAAGCAACGGGAAGCCGAAGGCAATCCCTGCGCTAATGGCAGGGCGGAACTGGGTGCCGATGGTGCGCCAAAGTGCGCCAGACTAGATCCTGGGGCGATCAGCGTATCTGAATGGCATCAGGTAAAGGCCCTAAGTGGCGTAGCCACCCAAGCGGGGAATAAGGCACCGGCCTTGTACGTGTTCTTTGATCCGAACTGCCCACCCTGTGCGGAATTATGGCAAAGCCGGGTTTCGGGCAAACCCTTCGGCGACGTACCTGCCGTATGGATTCCCGTGGCCTATTACTCGACCGACAGCCTCGGCAAGGCGGCGGCCATTTTGCGCCAAGGGGATCGAGCCGCACTGGAGCGCAACTTTGGCTCAGGATGCAACGTCACAAAAGAATCGGGCGGCATCACCTCGGTACAACCAACCCGTGCAGAATCGCGCCACATCGCAGAATCCCGTGCGCTGTGGAAGGATCTTGGCGGCGGCACCCCCATGCTCGTCTTCCAAACCGCCAATGGCGAGCTCATTCGCTTTATGGGATTTCCCAAAAAAAAACATCTCGACACTTGAGACCATCGTGCAGTCTTTGAAACAAACCAAGTCCAAGCAGCCGAAGTTGACGCCCTACAAACCGTAGAGCAACGCACGTTTTTATCGTCTCAAGCACGGGGTGATTCGGGGTGTTTTTCAACACCCTGCTAAAGTCCTACGGGCTGCAAGGAGGGATTGGGTACTGGGTTTCGCTGGGCGCGATGGTTTCGTGAGGCTTGGTGACCCATCGGTGCCCTGAAGACAACAAAAAACCCGCACGATGCGGGCTAAGTTTTTGCTTTTTATGGTGGCCAGAGAGGGAATCGAACCCCCGACACGAGGATTTTCAATCCTCTGCTCTACCAACTGAGCTATCTGGCCGGACAAGGCCGCGAATTAAACGCGATTCGCCGATGTTCGTCAAGCCCCTGCGGTGGTTTTCGGTGTAATTTTTGCGTGAATTGCTGACGTCGCGCGGTACTTCGTTGTATGCTCCCGCTTCGAATAACGTGATCAGACGATAATCCCCATGATGCCTGCCCGTACTGCAGAAATAACCCGTAACACTGCGGAAACCCAGATTGATCTTCGTATGAATCTCGACGGCTCCGGCCGCGCGGAATTCAAGACGGGCGTGCCGTTCTTTGAGCACATGCTCGATCAGATTGCCCGTCACGGTTTGATTGATCTGGATCTGACCGCGCAGGGCGATCTGCACATCGATGATCACCACACGGTGGAGGACTGCGGCATTGTGTTCGGCCAGGCCTTGGCAAAGGCGGTGGGTGACAAGCGCGGCATTACGCGTTACGGTCACGCTTATGTGCCGTTGGACGAGGCGCTTTCCCGCGTGGTGATCGATTTGTCGGGCCGCCCAGGGCTCGTGTTTTCCTGCGCGTTCACGCGCGCCAGCATCGGTCGATTTGAGACGCAACTCGTAGCGGAATTCTTCCGTGGATTGGTCAATCATGCGGGTATGACCTTGCACATCGACAACATCCGCGGCGATAACGCGCACCATCAGGCCGAAACGATTTTCAAGGCATTCGGGCGAGCATTGCGCATGGCGCTTTCGCCTGATCCGCGTCAGGCCGATCAGATTCCTTCGACCAAAGGCTCGCTCTAACCATGGCCGAGGCCATTGCCATTGTCGATTACGGCATGGGTAACCTGCGCTCTGTGGCCAAGGCCGTGGCGCACGTGGCTCCTGCGGGCACCGAGGTCCGGATCACCGATTCTGCCGAATATATTCTGAATGCCGACCGGGTGGTTTTTCCCGGCCAAGGCGCGGCTGCCGACTGCATGGCCGCGCTCAAATCCCGTGATCTGATTGCTCCTTTGACGGAAGCGGCTAAAACAAGGCCATTTCTGGGCATCTGCATGGGCATGCAGGTGATGCTCGATCACAGTGAAGAAAATGGCGGGGTTCATTTGTTTGGCTGGTTCAAGGGCGCAGTGCAGCGTTTTCCGGCTGGCGTGGATGCATCGGGCCTTGCGCTCAAAATCCCGCAAATGGGCTGGAATGAAATCAGGCAGGTTCGCCCGCACCCCTTGTGGCACGGTGTTGCGGACATGAGCCGCTTCTATTTCGTCCACAGCTATTATTGCGCCCCGGAAGACGCGTCGTTGACAGTGGGCGAAACCGAATACGGCCTGCGTTATACCGCCGCATTGGCGCGTGGCTCTGTTTTTGCGATTCAGTCGCACCCCGAAAAGAGCGCCGATGACGGGCTGATTCTGCTGAAAAACTTTACCCGTTGGGACGGTCGTTTCGACTGAACCCGTTTGCTATCTTGCGTATCGAGGACGCTTCTGATGCTGTTGATTCCTGCCATTGATTTGAAAGCTGGCCAGTGTGTGCGACTCAAGCAGGGTCGTATGGACGACGATACCGTGTTCTCGGATGACCCGGTGGCGATGGCCCAACGCTGGGTGGACGCGGGTGCCCGGCGTTTGCATCTGGTCGATCTGGATGGCGCTTTTGCGGGCAGTCCGAAAAACCGGGAAAGCATTGCGGCGATCTGCGCGGCTTTTCCTGAATTGCCGATCCAGGTCGGCGGCGGCATTCGCGAGGAAGAAACCATCGAACAGTATCTCGCGATGGGTGTTTCCTATGTGATCATCGGGTCCAAAGCGGTTTCCGATCCCCATTTTGTCAGCGATGCCTGTCTGTCGTTTCCGGGGCACGTCATCGTCGGGCTCGATGCGCGCGACGGCAAGGTCGCGATTGATGGCTGGGCCAAGACATCGAATACCGATGCCACCGATCTGGCGCGTCGCTTCGAGCAGGATGGCGTTTCTTCGATCGTCTTCACCGATATCGCTCGTGACGGCATGATGCAGGGCGCGAACATGGAGGCGACCCGGGCCTTGGCACGCGCGGTGCGTATTCCCATCATCGCCTCCGGGGGCATGACGGATATGGCCGATATTGATCGGTTGATCGATGCTGCCGACGACGGCGTGGCCGGAGCCATTATCGGTCGCGCATTGTACGAGGGTGGTATCGACCTCGGCACGGCGCAGTCACGGGTTGATGAGCGTTGCGGCGTCCCGCCTTTTACCGAATGAGCCAAAAACAATGAGCTTGGCCAAACGCATTATTCCCTGCCTGGATGTGGCCGATGGGCGCGTGGTCAAGGGTATTCAGTTCGAATCGCTGCGCGACGCGGGCGATCCGGTCGAGGCTGCGCGCCGGTATAATCTCGAAGGCGCGGATGAGCTGACCTTCCTGGATATTTCCGCTTCCCATGAAGGGCGGGACACGATGCGTCACGTTGTCGAGCAGGTGGCCGAAGAGGTCTTTATTCCGCTGACAGTGGGCGGTGGTATCCGTGCGCTCGCCGATGTCCGTTCATTGCTGAATGCCGGTGCGGACAAGGTATCCATCAACACGGCTGCTGTGTTCAATCCCGACCTGATCAAGGAAATTGCCGACTCGATTGGCGCACAATGCCTCGTGGTTGCGATTGACGCCCGGCGCGTGTCCCAGCCCGGCGAGCCGCTGCGATGGGAAATTTTTACCCACGGCGGGCGCAAGCCGACCGGTTTGGATGCAGTCGAATGGGCGAACCGGATGGCCGAATACGGTGCGGGCGAGCTGCTCGTGACCAGCATGGATCGTGATGGCACCAAGCAGGGGTTCGATCTGGAGCTGACGCGGGCGATTGCCGACTCCGTGCCGGTTCCGGTCATTGCCTCCGGTGGCGTCGGTAATCTGGACGATCTCACGGCGGGCATCCTGCAAGGCCACGCCGATGCGGTGCTGGCGGCAAGTATTTTTCACTTTGGTACCTATCGCATCAGCGAGGCCAAGGCGAACATGGCGGCAGCAGGAATCGAGGTGCGACAATGACATTACCGGCATGGATCGATGCGGTGCAATGGACGGACGATGGTCTGGTGCCCGCGATTGCGCAAGACGCCCGTACCGGCCGCATCCTCATGTTCGCCTGGATGAATCGAGTTGCCCTGGAGCAAACGGTTGCCACGGGGGAGGCTGTTTACTTTTCCCGATCCCGCCAGCGGCTGTGGCACAAGGGCGAGGAAAGCGGGCATGTGCAACGGGTTCAGGAGATCCGCCTCGACTGTGACGGTGATGTCATTCTGCTCCAGATTGAACAGATCGGTGGTATCGCCTGTCATACTGGTCGGGAAAGCTGTTTTTTCCGCCGTTTGGTCGATGGGCAATGGCAGATCACCGATCCTGTATTAAAATCACCGGGCGAAATTTATGGGGAAGGCGCGCATGGCCACGAATAATACAGAGAGCGTATTGACCCAGTTGGCCGCCGTGATCGAGCAGCGCAAGCAGGCCGACCCCGGTTCGTCCTATGTCGCGCAACTGTTTGCCAAAGGTCGGAGCAAGATAGCCCAGAAAGTGGGCGAAGAAGGCGTCGAGGTGGCTCTGGCCGCAGTGAGCACAGATAACGTGGCCATCGTCAGCGAAATGGCTGATTTATGGTTCCACAGTATGGTGTTGCTGGCCGACGCGGGCCTGTCTCATCAGGCGGTGCTTGATGAGCTGGGCGAGCGATTTGGCTTGTCCGGCCTTGAAGAAAAGGCCAATCGGCCCCAAAGCCTCAAGTCCGGGGGCATCAAGACTGGTAACATCAAGAATTGATTCATTATTTGAGGAGCGCGAAAAATGGGTAGTTTCAGCATTTGGCATTGGTTGGTCATTCTGGCGATCGTACTGTTGCTGTTCGGCACGAAACGTCTGAAAAATCTGGGCGGCGATCTGGGTAGCGCGATCAAGGGCTTCAAGAATGCAGTCAAGGACGAAGAAAAGAAAGACGCGGATACCGCAGCAGGTGAAGGCAGCAAGGAATCATTGGCGCATAAGGAAGCAGACTCCAGCCGCGTCATCGAAGGTGAAGCCGTTCGTCGCCAAAACGCGAATGATCAGTCTGGCAACAAACCAAGCTGAGGTTGCCCGTTAAACCGGCAGCCAAGCCAGCACCAAGGGTCAAACCGTGTTCGGATTCAGTATTTGGGAAATCTTCCTGATTCTTGTGATCGCCCTGCTTGTGGTCGGCCCCGAGCGGCTGCCCGGTCTTGCGCGGACGATCGGGACCTGGGTGCACAAAATCAAAAAGTTTGTGGCGAACGCAAAGGCCGAGCTGGACAGCGAGTTTAACTTTCAGGATATGAAGGACATTCTCAACTCCCAGGAGTCCGAGATTGCCAAGTTGCGCGCCTTAGTGGAAGAGACTCGGCAGGAAGTGAACGAGTCCGGGCGTCAGGTTCTGGGTGCAGTCGACGACGCGGAGGCAAGCTTCCGGGCAGCGGCGCAGTCAGAGCAGGAAGCAGCGGGTGGCCCTCTGAAGGCCATCGATGATGCGGCCCCTGCCGAGCAGCCTGTTTCTGCCGAAAATAAGCAGGCCGCAATCGGCAAGGACGCTGATGTCACATCGGGCGCGGTAAAGCCGACTGCACATACGTCTGTCCCATTGAGTTTCGAAGAAGAAATCCGGATGCTTGAAGAAAGTTCGGGACAGGCCTTCAAACGTCCCTTCGCGCCTGCTGAACCGGTAGATGCGCCATCCGACACCGCTGATGCCAATAAACCATCACCCTCACCCGATAGCGATAGCAAAACATCATGACTGAACGCGATTCGTCCCGAGAGGCGGACAAAAACGGTCTTGCAGACGTCGTCGAAGAAACCGGCATGGCCGGTTTTCTTGGGCATCTGGTAGAGCTGCGCAATCGGTTGCTTAAGGGTGTTCTGGCTGTATTGGTGCTGTTTTTGGCCTTGTTCCCGTTCCGCAATGAACTGTTCACCTTGCTCGCCGACCCGCTTTCGCGGCACATGCCGGCCGGCTCGACGATGATCGCGGTGCAGGTTGCCTCGCCATTTTTCATTCCGCTCAAACTGACGGCGCTGACAGCCGTGTTCATTGCGATCCCCTACCTGCTGTATCAACTCTGGGCCTTCGTCGCGCCGGGTCTGTACAAGCATGAACGCCGCTTGGTGGCACCACTGGTTTTTTCCAGCACGATTCTGTTCTATCTTGGCGCAGCGTTTGCCTACTTCGTCGTTTTCCCGGTGGTGTTCGGTTTCCTGAGTACGGCGGGGCCCAGTGACGTAAATTTTGCGCCGGATATCGGGGAATACCTGAGTTTTGTCACCTCATTGTTCTTTGCCTTCGGCTTTGTGTTCGAGGTGCCGGTGGCGATTGTTCTGCTGGTGATCGTGGGTGTGGTGACACCGGAGAAACTGGCTGGATTCCGCCGCTACGCCATTCTGATCGCTTTTATCATTGCGGCCATCCTTACCCCGCCGGATGTGCTGTCGCAGTTCATGATGGCGCTGCCGATCATTCTGTTGTATGAGTTCGGTTTGTTTGTGAGCCGGTTTTTCTATAAGGCCAAGCTGGCGCGCGCTGCCGAGGTTGAGGCGGAAGAATCGGGCTCAGCGGATGATGAATCCGATGAGGCCGTCTCCGCGCGCCATGCCGAGTACGAGGCCAAAGCGCAAACACAGGCTGACGAACCGCTGGACATGGACAAGGCGTTTGATGAAGCGGAAGCCGATCAGCGTCGGCTGGAGTCCGGTTCATCGGCAAACCAGGATGCCCCCGCGTCGGATACTTCCGGTCGCACAGAAGAAGGCGAGCAGCCGTCCACGGACAGCAAGCCGGAGAATGGACCAGACGACCCATCCGAGCCGTCGCCCAAAAAGCCCGACAGCCCGGTTTGAGTTGAAAAAATGATGACGGGCGGCCATCCCGCTCCGATTTTTTATTTATGAAGGAAAAGCACATGTCACGAACCGCTCCCCGTAATCCCGTTCTGTTGATCATCATGGACGGGATCGGCGTCAACCCCAGCCGCGAAAATAATGCCTTCGCTCTGGCGCACACGCCCAACCTCGATTATTTGTTCGCTCATCACCCGCACACCGTGATCGAAGCGTCGGGGCGGGCCTGCGGTTTGCCGGATGGGCAGATGGGCAATTCCGAAGTAGGGCACCTGACGCTAGGCTGCGGCGACCTGATTCGTCAGGATCTGGTGCGAATCGATGATGCCATTGCGGACGGCAGCTTTTATGAGAATACCGCACTGGTCGAAGCTGCGCAGAAAGCGGCGGCCGATCATCGCCCGCTGCATCTGATCGGGCTGGTCTCCGACGGCGGCGTGCACAGCCATATCAATCACCTGCTGGCCCTGATCGACCTGGCCAGCCGCCATGGCGCACGCCCTCTGGTGCACATGATCACCGATGGTCGTGATACCGCACCGAAGTCCGCACGCTCCTATCTGCCGGAGCTCGAGGCCAGCTTGAAGGCCGCCGGTGGCGCGATCGCCACGGTCAGCGGGCGTTATTACGCCATGGATCGGGATCAGCGCTGGGAGCGGACAGCCCTTGCATGGGAAACGATCGTGCGTGGCCAAGGGCCTCATGCCGAGACGGCGGAGGCCGCACTGGAGGCTTCCTATGCCGAAGGCAAGACCGACGAGTTCGTTCTGCCGACGGCGCTCAAAGCGTTCGAGCCCATCAAGGCGGGTGACTCGGTCATCTTCTTCAATTTCCGAAACGACCGCCCGCGCCAGCTTACCGAAGCGTTGGCACAAACGGACTTTTCCGGTTTCGACCGCGGCGATTACCAAACCGTGCGCGTGACTTGTCTGACCGAATACGACCCCCGTTTCCTGTCTCCGATCGGATTCCCGCCCGAGCGGCCCAAGAATGTGCTGGCGGAAGTGATCAGTCAGGCGGGCATCAAGCAGTTCCATTGCGCAGAAACCGAAAAATACGCGCATGTCACCTTCTTCTTCAATGGCGGCAAGGAAACACCATTCGCCGGTGAAGACCGGTACATGGCCCCCTCACCGAAAGTGGCAACCTACGACCTTCAGCCGGAAATGAGTGCTCATGAAGTAGCCGATGCCACCATCGCTGCCGTCGAGCGCGAGGAGTACGGTTTCGTGCTGGTCAACTTCGCCAATGGCGACATGGTCGGCCACACGGCGGTGCGTGATGCCGTGATCAAGGCCGTGGAAACCGTGGATCTGGAAGTGGGCCGTCTCGTGCTGGTCGCCCAGAAACATGGGTTCTCCATCATCGTGACCGCCGATCACGGCAACTGCGATGAAATGGTCGATCCGGTGACCGGCGAACCACACACACAGCACACGGTTTACCCTGTGCCGTGCCTTTTGATCGACGAAACCGAGCCGCGTTTACGTACCGGTGGCGGGATTGCGAACATTGCCGCTACCGTGCTCGAATTGATGGGCTTGCCTGTGCCGAAGAAGATGAAGCGCTCGCTATTGCTCAATTCAAGCAACGTCGGCGAGTAAGCGTTCGGGGATCAGCCACGCTGCCCCAATCGTTCAAGCCGCAGGCGCTGGCGATCATCGAACAGCCGCCTGGCGCCGAGATGCACGGCCAGCAACGAACCGAATCCGGTTGCCGCAGTAATCAGCAGCATGATCAGAATCTGGTAACGCACCGCTTCCATCGGTGGTGCGCCGGCCAGAATCTGGCCGGTCATCATCCCCGGCAGGCTGATCAGTCCGGCGGCCGCCAGCATGTTCAAGGTCGGTATCAACCCCGCACGCAGCGCCTCGGTGCGCAGGTCGGCCATGGCCTGTGTGGCGGTCTGCCCCAGCAGCAGACGGGCCTCTATTCGACCCCTGTTCGCCCAGGCGGTTTGCGTCAGGTGATTCAATGCCAGACCAATCCCCGTCATCGTATTGCCCAGAATCATGCCCAGCAGCGGTATGGCGTATTGCGGGGTGTACCACGGCTGGGGCGAGATGATGACGATCAGTGCCAGCAATGTGATGATCGCTGCCGTCACGCCCATCGACAGCAAGCCGATCAGGTACCCTCGCCAGCCCTTGATCGGCCGTTTCTGGCGCGCGCTCACCTCGTAACCGGCCAGCGCCAGCATGACCAGCGCCATCAGCCCGATCCACGCCAGATTGGCAGATGCGAACAGGGCCTTGAGCACCAGCCCGACCAGTAACAGTTGGAGCGTCATCCGCACCGTCCCGATCACGAGCGAGCGCTGCAGGCCGAGACCCATCAGAAACTGGACCACGCCCAACGCCACCACCAACAGGGCCGCCAGACCTAGATCAATTGCAGAGAGGGATTCAATATTCATGGGTGATGGGCCTGATGGGTTGTCTCGGCGCGAATTTCAAGCGAGCGGTTGCCGAGCAGTGCGCGTTCATCGGCATCGTGGGAAACCCAGATCACTGCGGCCTGTTCTGTCTGGGCATAGGTCTTGACCAATTCGATCAATTTTTGGGCATTGCGTTGATCCAGATTGGCGGTCGGTTCATCCAGTAGCAGCACCTTTGGATGCAGAACAAGTGCACGTAAAAGCGCTAGGCGTTGTCGTTCTCCGGTGGATAGACGCTCGACGGAGGCATCAAGCAATTCCGGGGGAAGCGAAAGCGACGACAGCCAGGCCTTCGGGGGCGGTTCTGAAAAATGTTGGGCGACAACATCTGCCCACCAGCCGGATTCTGCAGGCACGTAACCGACCTGTTTACGCCAGTGTTCGGGGCGAATTTTCGTCTGTGAAATGCCCTCAAGCAGAACGTCACCCGTATGCGGAGTGAGATCGGCAAGCGCCCTTAGAAACTGGCTTTTCCCGACACCGGATTGACCATAGATCGTTAGGATATCTCCAGCCTCCAGTTGAAGGCTGACAGGGTGATAACGCACACCGCTGCCGGGTTCACCCGCGACGTTGCGTGCTTCAAATAACATGATGGTTCCTCATTTGCATAGGGTCGTGCTTTTCATGCTGTCTGTGTGCCTTTTAGCATTGCCTGTTGAATAAAAAAACCGCCTGTGCGGCGGTTTTTAAGTCAGAGGCACCATGGTGCGTGATTATTCAGTCGCAGTCGCGCTATGGTCGGCCGAAGTATTCATCACGGCGATGTAGGAAGCCAGTGCGTTGATTTCGCTGTCTGTCAGGTGCTTGGCCTGAGGGATCATGGCGTAGGAGTTGGCACCCATTTGCTGCCCCTTGCGGTACAGATTCAACAGGGACACAACGGAGTCGTAAGGCAAGCCCGCAAGTTTCGGCGCACCGAAGAGCTTGCCACCTTCACCCGCTGCACCATGGCACACGGCACAGCTGGAGAACAGGGCATGACCCCAGGCAACCACTTCTGAAGAAACAATCTTCTGAGTCGGCGCTGCTGCTGTGGCGGCTGGTTTTGCTGCCGGAGCCGCGTCGGCAGGAGCAGGTGCGGCAGAAGCCGAGTGACCGCCGAGTTCGGCAATGTACGCGCTGAGATCGGCGATGTCGGCATCAGATAAGCCAGCTGCTTGCGGTGCCATGGTGCCGTAACGCGCACCACCCAGACCATGCTTGGACAAGTAGGCTTTATCGCCTTTCTTGAACGCATGCAAAATGGCTTCTGCATCCGCCGCATTGAGTTTGGCCAGATCCGGGAAGGCGCCGCCATTGCCCTTGCCGTCTGCACCGTGGCAGGCAGCACAGGTGGCGTATTTGGTTTTGCCAGCGGCGGCATCACCCGCACTTGCTGATGCCGTGGTTGAAGTTGCTGGCGCCTGCGCAGGCGCAGCTGCCGGTTCGGCGGCACTCGCCGAGTGACCACCGAGTTCAGCGATGTACGCGGCAAGGTCCGCAATGTCGGCATCAGACAGACCGGCTGCTTGCGGTGCCATGGTGCCATAGCGCGCGCCACCCAGACCATGCTTGGACAAATAGGCTTTATCGCCTTTCTTGAACGCATGCAAAATAGCTTCGGCATCCGCCGCGTTGAGTTTGGTCAAGTTCGGGAAGGCGCCGCCATTGCCCTTGCCGTCCGCACCATGACAGGCTGCGCAGGTGGCGTATTTGGTTTTGCCGGCGGCGGCATCACCGCTGGCACTGGAAGTGGCTGCCACCGGAGTGGCTGCTGCCGGAGCCGCGGTCTCGGCAGGAGTTGCCGCCGGGGTGGCGGCCGCTTCAGTGCTCGTTGCGCTTGGCGCGAATCCATCCTCGGCGGTATGGCCCGTGATCACATAAATCAGCGAGGTGACCAGATAGTAGATGGCGGCCAGCAGCAATACCGCGCCGACCAGTCCTACAAATTTCGCACTCGAATCTACCTTAGGGGTATGACCTTCAGCCACGGGAACCTCCACATCAATAATAGTTAAATGTAAGAAAACTGACCTGTTTCGGGTAACGGCACAAGTAACGACCAGGGTTAACGACCAGGGTAGAAAATCGCAGGCTACGCGCGAAAAAATCATCGCCGCATACCGATTTCGGGCATCACGTATGTATCCGGCTGCCGAAATTCTCCTGATACCAATCGTCAAAGTATATAGTGAATTACTATTTTGGCGTATATAAACGCTCAATAACCCCATCATATTTATGGTCAAGACTGCCACGCATCAACGTTCTTCGCCCCAAAAGCTGCACCTGCCGGTGGATTCGCTTGCTGGTGTCGGCCCGCGGGTGGCGACCCAATTGGCGCGCCTGTCAATCGAATCAATCGGTGATTTGCTTTGGCATCTGCCCCTGCGTTACGAGAATCGCGGGCAGATTATGCCGCTTGGCGCTCATCTTGTCGGTCAGTCGGCTTTGATTCACGTGACAATCAGTGAAGCGAAGAGCTTGATGCGCGGCAAGGCGAGGCAGGTCGCTCAGGGCTACGATGACACGGGCAGTATTACGCTCTGGCAGTTCGGTCGTTTCGGGCCGACGTTGCAGGCCGGTCAGAGTTACCTGCTGTTCGGCGAGGTAAAAGAAGGCGCGAATGGGCTCGAAATGGCTCAGCCTGAATTGATCAGTAGTGCGCAACTCGAAGCCATCGTGCCGGTTTATCCTTCGACGGAGGGTTTGAGCCAGGGAAAATTGCGATCGCTGGTGGGGCAGGCTCTGAGTGTGGCGCTCCACGACTTGGACGAATGTCTGCCCACACCGATTCGACATCAATTCGGTTGGCCTTCCCTGCTCATGGCCTTGCAACGGATTCACGCGCCGGTGTTGGCGCAAGGGGTTCCGACCCCTGACGAGCCTGCTTTTGTGCGGATTATTGTCGAAGAGTTGCTCGCCCATTTGTTGGCGTTGCGCTTGAAACGGTATGAACAGAGCCGGGATCACGCGCCGCGATTATCCGCACCGGGCCGTCTGTATCAGGAATTGCTGGCCCAATTGCACTTCCGGCCGACAAAGGCACAAACGCGGGTGCTCGATGAGATTCGGGCGGATATGGCGCAGGGTTCACCCATGTTGCGGTTGGTTCAGGGTGATGTGGGCTCCGGGAAAACGCTGGTGGCGGCGGGCGCGGCCTTGACAGCCATCGAGCAGGGATACCAGGTGGCGTTGATGGCCCCCACGGCCCTGTTGGCCGAGCAACATCAGCGCAACTTCTCGCAGTGGTTTGCGCCATTGGGCATCGATGTGCAGCTGTTGTCCGGCCAGCAATCGGCGAGCGAGCGCCGCGCCAGTCTGGCGGCCTTGGCGGAGGCGCGTTCACTGATGGTCATCGGTACGCACGCGCTGTTTCAGGAACGGGTGACCTTCGACCGGCTTGGCCTCGTGATCGTCGATGAACAGCACCGCTTCGGTGTGCACCAGCGCCTAGCCCTGAGCGACAAGGGAACGCATCCCGATCGCGCCGGGCATCGCCCGCATCAACTGGTGATGACCGCGACCCCGATTCCGCGCACGCTGGCCATGAGCGCCTACGCCGATCTGGATGTGTCGATCATCGATGAATTACCACCGGGCCGCACCCCCATCACGACCGCATTGGTGCGCTCGGATCGTCGCGACCAGCTGATCGAACGCATCAGCGCGGTGTGTGCCGAAGGCCGACAAGCCTACTGGGTTTGCCCCTTGGTGGAAGACTCCGAGCGCATCGAGGCCCAAGCCGCCGAATCCACCGCCGAACTACTGCGGGAACAACTGCCGCATCTGACGGTCGGGTTGGTGCATGGCCGCATGAGTGCCGCCGAAAAAAATTCCGAAATGGCACGATTCAAGTCGCATAAAGTGGATTTGTTGGTCGCCACGACCGTGATCGAGGTGGGCGTGGATGTGCCCAATGCCTCCTTGATGATTATCGAAAATGCCGACCGCATGGGCTTGGCGCAATTGCACCAATTGCGCGGCCGCGTCGGGCGGGGACGAACGGATTCGTATTGCGTCCTGCTGTTCGATGAGCCGATTTCCGATAAAGCGCGTGCGCGCTTGAGTCTGATGCGCGAAACCCAGGATGGTTTTCGTCTGGCCGAGGCGGATCTGGCGCAGCGCGGGCCGGGTGAAATACTCGGTACGCGGCAAACGGGTCTGGCCAAACTGCGTGTGGCCGATCTCGTCCGCGACGCCACTTTGCTGGACACGGCGCGACAACTGGCCGACGAACTCATCGCCGCGCAAAGCCCGGCTATCAAGCCACTGATTCAACGCTGGGTGGGGGCTGCCCATCAGTACGGTCAAGTTTAGGAACACGCCACCGATTCGATTCAAAGCGTGTTTATCTTGCTTGAATTCACCCTCTTGAAATTTTCACGCCCGACCACAAATAAGCACCAAGACTGTCAAAACCCTTGAAAATCAATTGGGTGCGCGGCCTGTTACTCAGTTGTTGAATGTAAGCGACAGGAGGTGTGTTATGTCGATCGTTCGTTATGAGCCTTTTGGTCTGTTGTCCCAGCTGCAACGTGAACTTTCACGCAGTGAGGGTTCCACCGCGACGGCCGAGTGGTCGCCCAGTGTGGATATCAAGGAAGAACCGGATCGGTTCGTGATCCACGCCGATGTGCCTGGTGTGGATCCCAAAGACATTGATGTTCATATGGAAAATGGTCAGCTGACCATCAAGGGCGAAAAGAAAACCGAAGCCACCGAGGAAGACAAGAACTACAAGCGGATCGAGCGAACCTATGGTTCTTTCTACCGCCGGTTCGGTCTGCCCGATTCTGCCGAGGCGGACAAGATTTCGGCCCGCACGAAGCATGGTGTGCTGGAAATCGTGATTCCCAAGCGTGAATCGGTGCAGCCACGCAAGATCGCTGTGGTTAGCGAAGGCTGACAAACGTCGGGTCAGCAAGACTGGCCCAAGATGAGACAAAAAACCCCCGGCATCGGCCGGGGGTTTTTTTATGAGTTTCTATAATGACATCAGGGCTGCCCCAGCGTGCCGACCTGATTACGCCCGGAAGCCTTGGCTTGATAGAGCCCCTTGTCTGCCAGGTTGATCAAGGCACTGGGTTCACAGAACGCCGTTGGGCGCCATTCGCCCACGCCCAGGCTTGCCGTGACGATGGGCATGACGGTGCTGTCCGGGTGTGGCAGTTCCAGCGACATGACCGCGCTTCGTACGCGTTCGGCCACGCTGAGTGCGTCTGCCAGTTCGGTTTCCGGCAGGATGACGGCGAATTCCTCACCGCCGTAGCGCGCGGCCAGATCCTTGACGCGATACAGGCTGGAACTGACCGCCTTGGCGACACGCATCAGTGCGTGGTCACCGGCTTCGTGCCCCAGCGAATCGTTGTAGCGCTTGAAGTAATCGACATCAATCAGGATCAGCGAGACGGGCGCGCCTTCCTGCTGCGCGCGGCGCCATGTTGTCATCAGGTATTCGTCGAACTTGCGACGGTTGGCAATCGCCGTGAGACCGTCGATATAAGAGAACTGCTTGAGTTGTCGGTTCGCATCGGCCAGTTGCTGGGTCACCCGGCGCAGGTAGACCTGTGTCGCGATGCGCGCCAGTGCCACCGGGAAGTCCAGCGGCTTGGCCAGATAGTCGTTGGCTCCCTGAGTGAGCGCATCGACGATGGTCTCCGAGCCGTGTCGCGCCGTTACCACGATGACGGGCTGTTCGTGGGCAGACGATTTGCTGCGGATCTTTGCCAGCACTTCCGTGCCGCTCATGTCGGGCATGAGCCAGTCGAGCAGGATGACGTCAAACTGCTCCGATTCGAGTCGGTCAAGCGCGTCCCGTCCTGAATTGCTGACGGTGACGCGGTAGCCTTCGCGGATCAGGCGGCGCTGCATCAGTTCGAGATTTTCCTGACGGTCGTCGACAATGAGCAAATGACCGCCGGCATGGCCACTGCCGCCTGTGGCATGGGTGGCTGTTTCGCGTGCGTTTTGCTGACTGCGTGCGACGCCGAGATCGATAGAGGGTTTTGCGCTGAGCGATTCGAGTAAGGCGCGCATGTTGCCGATCGCCGAGCCGATTTTTTCGACATCGGGACAGGCCTCCTGCCAGGCATTTTCAATCGTGGACTTCAGGCCGTTGAAGTCCGCTTCGATTAAGGCCATTTTCGCTCGCCAATCCGGGAACAGACCATCGAAATGCCCGCTGGACATCGGCGCGGGGCGGTTGATGGTCTCCAGCATCCGATAGGCATCATCGAGCAGCGTCTTGAGGCGAGGAGAAAGCAGGTCGTTGCACGTTGGCGGCAGGTCGTCCAGCAGCATTTCCGTGTAACCGATCATGTGATTGAGCGGTGTGCGCAGGTCGTGACGGATGTGGGCGTCGCAGGGGTGGGTGTCGGCCATGAGCTACTCTCTCTTTGCCATTTGTTGTTCGATCTTTTCGAGCAGACGGGGGAGATCGACGGGTTTGGTGTCGAAATCGTTGCAGCCGGCTTCAAGCGCTTTGGCCCGTTCGCCATCCATGGCGTGCGCGGTGAGCGCGATGATGGGGATCGCCCGGGTTGCGGGCTCGGCACGAATGGCGCGGGTGGCCTCCCAGCCGTCCAGCACGGGCAGACTCATGTCCATCAGAATCAGATCGGGTTGCTGCGATTTCGCCATGGCGACGCCTTCGCCACCATCGACTGCCAGCAGGACCTCATATCCTTTGCGCGCCAGGCGTCGCGAGAGCATGTCCCGATTCATTTCGTTGTCTTCGACCAGTAGTATCCGTGCCATGTGTCATGTCTCCTTGCGTTCGTCGCCATCTGCTGCCTTGCCGGAGGGCGCAGATGGTGTATTTTTCCGATGCGTGCAGAGTTGTTCATGCAGACGACCAACCAGCAGTTCCTCGTTCAAGCCATCACGTTCGATGATGGATTCGACGCGCTGTGAAAGTCGCTGTCGATCGTCATCGGTCAGCGTCTTGGCGGTGAGCACGAGAACCGGTAAGGAATTGAATTCCGGGCGTTGGCGCAGGGCATCGATGAACGCGAAGCCGTCCATGTTCGGCATCATCAGATCCAGAATCACGAGATCAGGCGCGGCGTGGGCCGATAGCCAGTCCAAACCGGATTGGCCGTCGGTGGCTTCATCGACCACGGTGCCTTCCGGTTCCAGCACACGGCGAATCAGATTCCGGTTGTCGGCATCGTCGTCGATCATCAGCACGTGGCAATGATTCGGGTGGCGTTTGTACTGTCGCAGCAGGCCCAGCAGCGCATCCTTGTTGACGGGTTTGGTCAGGAACTGGGCGGCACCCAGGGCATAGCCCAGGCTTTTCTCGTTCGTCATCGTGAGGACAAACACCGGGATGTCCTTGAGATCGGGGTCGGCCTTGAGCGAAGTAAGTACGCTCCAGCCATCCACGCCGGGCATCATGATGTCGAGCGTGATGAAATCGGGATGCTCGATGCGCGCCATCGCCAGGCCATCGGTTCCATTGCTCGCCGTGATGACGCGATAGCCCGCGCGACCGAGCGATCGCTTGAGCAGGTCATGCACGGAAGGGTCGTCGTCGATCACCAGAATCGTTTCCGCCTGTTCATCCAGCGCCGCGTTGGTTGAAGACGCGGATGGTTGAGACGGGACGTCGGTGGCATTGGCGGGTTCCGTCTGCGTTTGCGGTTCGACGGTCAGTGGCAGGGACACCGTAAACACGCTGCCGCTGCCGGGGGTGCTGGTTGCGGTGATGTCGCCACCCATCATGCGGGCGAAATGGCGGGAAATCGACAACCCGAGGCCGGAACCCCCGTATTTTCGTGTCGTGGATGCGTCTGCCTGGCTGAATACCTGGAACAGGCGACCGAGTTGTTCCTCGTTCATGCCGATACCGGTATCGGCCACGGAAATTGTGAAATGGCCGGTGTTCTCCCGTCGGGCGGTAAGCGTCAGCGTCCCCTCATGTGTGAATTTGGCCGCATTGCTGATGAGATTGAGCAGAATCTGCCGGAACTTGGTCAGGTCGCCGCGCATGTGCCCGAGCGAATCGTCGCACTCGAATACCAGCGAATTTTTATTCTTGTCGATGACGGGTCTGGCGGTGTCGATCACCGTCTGGATTTCGCGACAGATCGGGAAGGACTCCAGATACAGTTCCATCTTGCCCGCTTCGATTCGGGAAATGTCGAGAATGTCGTTCACCAGCGCCAGCAAGTGCTTGCCGCTGTTGAGAATGCGCTCCAGATCCGGCGCATATTGCGTGTTGCCGTCGTCTTCGGATTCTTCGAGCAGAATCTCGCTGTAACCGATGATGGCGTTCAGCGGCGTACGCAACTCGTGGCTCATGTTGGCAACGAACTGGCTCTTCGTCTGGTTTGCGTCCTCGGCCTCTTTGCGGGCTTCTCCGGCGATTTCCAGCGCTTCTTCGAGTTCTTTCGTGCGCTGCAAGACAGCGGTATTCAGGTTTTGCTCACGGTCGGCGACTTCGTGCGCCATCGACTGGAAGCTGCGCGCCAGCTCGCCCGGTTCGTCCCCCCGTTTGGCAAGCTGTTGCATTTTCGGCTGGTCGAACACCGCGAGTTGTTCCCGCGTGGCCGAGCCTGTGCCGATCGCACGTGCCGCCGCTGTCAGGCGCTGAATCGGTATGACGACCGTGCGCCGGATCTGCCAGATCAGCAGGGTGGTGCCCACGGCAAACACGCCGAAGAAGATGCCCATGCTCCACAGGAGGTATTGATGCCCCTGTGCGAAAATTTCATCGGAGGGAACATAGATTGTCTGGGCCGAAACGATCTCACCGAGTTTCCAGCCGAAACCGTGCTTGTCGCCGTAGGTGGCGACCAGGCTCTTGGGTGCGGCTTGTGGCGTAGAGTGACATTGCAGGCAGCTCGCCTTGGTGACGGCCAGAGGGCGCGCAGTGTAAAACAGGTTCCGTCCGTTGAGTTCCCGGAACCCCGACAACACTTTGATCGAAGGGTCTGCCCTGAATTTTGCGACCAGCCCGGATTCGAACGCATCGGCCTGATCATGCGGGCTGGTGGGGTTCAGCGTGGCTTCCTTGTAACGGAATTCGGCAAACGCGGGATCTTTGCGGAACGTGTTGAAGATCGTTCGTGCGGAAAATGCCGGTACGGTTTCGGAAATGAATTGCTGTTCGGTGAAAAGCCGTTGCTGGAGTTTCGGGGTGATGTGCAAGCTGGTGTAGGAACGAACGGCGTTCATCATGCCACTCAGCATCTCTGCACGAGTCTGGATTTCTGCCTCGGCCTTCTTATTCATGGCACTGGACAGGAAAAAACCGGACACGGCGATACTGATCAAGAAGGCCAGTATCAGGAAAAGAGTCAGTTTGGTGCCAATTCGCAAATTCTGCAGCATGTAATCAATCGTCCTTGAGGTAGATCACGCGATGGGCGCCGTTGCGGTATCATCGAGATACGCGGCCGGTTCCCTCGTCCGCTGTTTTCATCAGAAAACCTGATTTACTGGATGTAAATTCAATATGTTGGGTGTAATCAATGCTCATTGTGACATAGAATCGGCCAGTTGTTGAAGGCTGTTTTCGCCCCGGTAAGGATGCACCGATTGAATGCTGAACTAATCACTGCTCCCGCTTCTGCTCTGGAATTTATGGGCGCTGACCGGCATGTCGGAGGGCGGGCCTATCAGCAGGATCAGGTGGTCTGCCTGACCACGCCGGATATGAAATACCAGCTTCTGGTGGTCGCCGACGGTGTCGGCGGGCATTGGGGCGGTGAGATGGCCTCGAATACGGTGGTCGAAGTAGCTCGCCGTCTGTTTCCTGCTCAATTGAACCAATTTCCCGCATCCGGTGGCTTCCTCGATTATTTTTGCCAGAAGGCCAATGACGAGATTCGGGCTCGGGCGGCACGGGAGAATCAACAGGCTTTTTCCACCGTGGTGGCATTGCTCACCACGCCGGGCAGGGCGTATTGGGCGCATGTCGGCGATAGTCGTTTGTATGGATTCAAGGGCGCAGAACTGGTGCACCAGACGAGCGATCATTCGCTTGTTCAGGCCTTGTTCGATCAGGGACGAATCACGGCAGACGAGCGCCGGGTTCACCCTGAGCGCAATCGGGTTCTCAATGTCCTGGGTATGAACGACACCGTGCAGCCCACGCTGGGCGAAATCAGTTTGACGCCGGATATGACCTTCCTGCTGTGTACGGACGGGTTCTGGGAGCATGTAGCCGTGTCGGAAATGCCGCTGATACTGGCTGCCGCAGATTTGAGTTTCGCAGCCTCGGTCTGGGTTCGCCAGGCGGCGCGCCGCGCGGGTGCCGGGGGGGATAATGTCGCGGTGGCCTTGTGGCGGTCGCCTCCCCGATCCAGACGCGGCTGGCTTTCGTTTCGATAAATCGCCTGGAGTATTGCCATGAGTTTCGAAAATCGGCGTATCGGCACAGCGGACCGGGTGGGTATGGCACCCGGTGCATTGCTGGAGGATGCCCATTCTGTTCCGGCGCACATTGAACTGATTCATTATCGTGAACATGATTCGTCGGCGATTGATCCTGCGAGCTTGCAGGCCATGCAAACCGCCATAGCTGCACATGATGGCGTGACCTGGCTGCACGTGCAGGGTTTGCCCGGCAAGGCTTTTCTGGAAGAAATGGGCGAGCGCTTCGGCCTGCATCCCCTCTTGCTCGAGGATATCCAGTCGCGAGATCAGCGCCCCAAGCTCGACGAATACGTAGAGCATCTGTTCGCTGTGTTCTCGGTGCCTCGCTGGCAGGGGGACGGGGCCGTTCTCGAACAGTTCAGCCTGCTGCTGGGCCAGAGCGACATCACCGGCGTCCTGCGTGCGCGATTGGCGCAATCGAGTTCGCGTCTGCGCCAGCATGGTGCGGATTATCTGTTCTATCCGCTGATCGACCTGATCATCGACCAGATCTACCCCTTGCTCGAAACCTTCGGCGGTACGGTCGACGAGCTGGAAGAGCGTCTGGTAACCAATCCAGGCCATCGTGCCCTGCCGGATATTCAATCTGCCAAACGCACCCTCAACCAGCTCCGGCGCCAACTCTGGCCGACGCGCGAAGTCATCAGTCATCTGATTCGCGGCGTCAGTAACGAGCCGCTTCTGGAGGCCGGGTTGCGGCCTTATCTCAATGATCTCTACGATCACACGGTATCCGTGATGGATATGCTCGAAACCTATCGCGATACCGTCACCGGGTTGATCGACATTCATCTGTCGAGTGTCAGCAACCGTTTGAATGAAATCATGCGTACCCTGACCGTGATCTCGACGCTATTCATCCCGCTTACCTTCATCACCGGTATCTATGGCATGAATTTCGGCAACAACGCCGATAGCCCGTTCGCCATGCCGGAACTGCGCTGGTACTTCGGCTATCCGCTTATTATATCGGTGATGGTAATGGTGGCCGTCGGGATGCTCCTGTTCTTCAAGCGCCGGGGGTGGATATTCTCCCGCGATCGTTTCTGACTAACTAATGGTTAGGACGCGCCACGCGGCAAGTGTCTTGTTTTGTTCAAGAAATCGTCACGGGGCTGTCACGCAGCCGCTCTAAGGTTTGAGCAGGAGTCGCGCAATGTGCGCGGCAGGACGCCAAAACCGAGGGCGGGCGATGTATATCAGTCTGGTGACCGAAACCTTTGATCCCGATATCAACGGGGTGGNNNNCAGTCTGGTGACCGAAACCTTTGATCCCGATATCAACGGGGTGGCGACGACGCTCAAGCAGATTCATTCTGCCCTGCTGTCGTCAGGTCACCGGGTGCAGCTCGTGTGCCCGAAAGGCGATAAGGCAAGGGAACTGGATGATCTGCTCGAAGTGCCCGGACTGGCTTTGCCTTTCTATACCGATGTTCGGCTGGGGTTGCCCGTGGGCCGACGCTTGAAGCGCCGCTGGCAGACCGAGCGCCCGGATCTCGTGCATATCGCCACCGAGGGGCCGCTGGGATACGCCGCCCTGCGCACGGCCAAAGCGCTGGGTTTGCCGGTCACCTCGTCGCTGCATACGAATTTCCATACCTACATGGCGTTTTACCGCGTTGGCTGGCTGGCCGCGCCGGTCATGCGTTATCTCAAGTGGTTTCACAACCACACTGCCTGCACATTCATCCCAACCGGGCAGCAGGCCGAAGCACTCAGCTTGAGCGGGTTCGATCGTCTGGCGGTGCTGGGGCGCGGTGTGGATACGGCTCTGTTCAATCCTGAACGGCGCGATGCTGCCCTGCGTGCGCAATGGAGTGAGCATTCCGGCCTTGCTGCAGGTGATGAGCCCAAGGTCGCCTTGCATGTCGGAAGACTGGCACCGGAGAAAAATCTCGATTTATTGTTACAAACATTTAATGCAATGCGTGCGGCGCGACCGGATATGATTGGCGTGGTGGTAGGCGACGGCCCGGAGCGCGCCCGACTGGAAAAGGCATTGCCCTGGGCCATCTTTACCGGCATGAAGCGAGGAGAGCAGTTGGCTCGACACTATGCCAGCGCGGACCTGTTCATCTTCCCCAGTCAAACCGAAACGTTTGGCAATGTATTGCTGGAGGCCATGGCTTGCGGGTTGATTGGTACCGCTGGGTGATGATGCACGCTTTGTAAAAGCGGCAGTCGATCTGGTACGGGCGGAAGGCCCGGATATGCGGCAGATAGGCTCCAGGGCCAGAGAAGCGGCTGCCGCTTTTGATTGGGCGCGGATTACGCGCTCCTTCGAGCGGCATCTTAACGATGTGCTGCAGTCAGAAGCAGGCGACGCAGCACAGAGGCGCGCGCACAAGCACAAGCTTGACGCGTTGACGAATCAGGATAAAACGGGAGTCTGACATGAGCGCACTCATTCGTTCCTTCAAAGCTTGGCACTTACTGAATCGTTACCTGGATTGGGAAGCGGTGATCATGTATCGCCTCAACCATGTCAATGCCATGCGTGGCTTGCGTCGATTGTTCGCGATTGATTTCCGCAGGTGTCGGATTGGGCATTTACGCTTCCATCAAACACCTCACGGCTCGACCCCGCCCGCACGTGGCCCACGACGGTTTGGTGCTGAGTGTGGCGCCTTTGGATAAATATAGCTTCCCTTCCGGCCACACCCTGCATGCGGTGAATTTTGCGATTCAGATCGCCGTCTTCGCACCGGGTCTTGCCTGGTTGGTCATTCCCTTCGCCCTGATGGTTGCGCTATCGCGGATGGTGCTCGGGTTGCACTATCTCTCGGATGTGTTGGTCGGCGGGGTAATTGGTGCGCTGATCGCGGTTTCCAGTCTTTGGGTGGTGAGTACGCTGTCTTGATGTGACCGCTTTTCAATTGTCATCGACTTTTCACGATGGCGTCTTAGAAATCTCTGCACGAATCCATCCATGGCTTCATGCAGACACGCACAAGCCGGTACATGCCCGTCTTGTGCTCCGCATATCAATGACTTGCGTCATTGAGCGGCAGGGCGTTCATGCCCTGCACGGGAAGGTCTGCATTTGTGCAGACCTTCCCTTAACATTCCCCGTTTTTGTGGCGTGTAGAACGACCTTGATTCAGGGCGGGAATGCACTCACTATAAGAAAGATTTTCCGAATGCTCGAACCGCCCTCACGACGTTTCGGGCAGTTGCCTGGTTTTAATCGATGGTGCGCCTCATTTATCCTGAGCCGGATGGGCAGGATTTGGCGTGCATGCCTTGTATGGGTATTGAATATTGGTCATGTCTTGGTCGAAGAGCCGTTTCGTATGGATTCCGAGCGCGCTTTTCCTGATTTTACTGGCGGCGGCTGGCGTACTCGCGGCCCGCATTACCTGGTTGTGGCTGGCACCGGCACCTGTGTATGTATCGCCTGCCGAGTCGGGGGGCGAAGCGAGTGAAAAGTCGCAGTCGGCATCGGTTGAGCAGATCGGCAGTTGGCATCTGTTCGGCCGGGCGGCGACGCCAGACAATCCCACGGCGACAAAGATATCGGCATCCCAATTAGGGGTGAAGCTCGAAGGTATCATCAGCGGTTCTCCTTCGCCCCTGGTCATGCTGCGGGTGGGCGGCGAGGTGCGATTGCTGCAAGTCGGTGATGCGTTGTCTGCGGGGGTAAGCATCGTTTCGATCGCGCCTGATCGGGTCGTCATCTCCAATCAGGGCCGTCTTGAGTCGATTGCCTTCCCCAAGCCCCAGTCGCTTGATCAGGCCCCCGCACCGAGCGCCGCATCGCTGACTACGACAAGCCCGCGTGGTGTTTCCCGCTCCGCTGTCGCACCCACTGTTCGGGTGCAGGCAGAAGAAATCCGGCATAACCCTCAAACCTTGCTGCGTTTTGTGACCGTATCGCCTGTGCAGCAAGACGGCGAGGTCAGCGGCTATTCGCTGCGTCCGGTACCGGGGCAGGAAGCACTCATGCGAGCACTTGGGCTCATGCCAGGGGATGTGCTGACATCCGTTGACGGGATGCCGGTCAATGATCCCGCCCTGTTGCCGCGCGTGATGCCGCTATTGAATTCAGGCCAGCCATTGCAGGTTCAGGTCGAACGGGGTGGTCAGCCCCTGAGTATGACGATTAATTTGGACTCATTACAATGATGAATACCGCTCGCCGCATACGCGGTCAGGCATCCTCTCTGGTTATCTTCATGGCGATGACACTGGTCACCGCCGAAGTCCTGATCAACAGCCCGGTCCGGGCTGCTGATGCACCACCACCGGGTATATCGCGTGTTCAGGGCGACAACTCCGATACGGATAAGGTTACCCTGAATTTCCGTGACATGGATATCGGCGCGCTCATCGAAGCCGTCTCGAAAGTCACGGGCAAGAATTTCATCGTCGACCCCCGGGTCAAGGCACGGGTCACGGTCATTTCTGCCAAGCCGATGAGCCCGCAAAAACTCTACGACGTGTTTCTTTCGATCTTGCAGGTCAATGGCTTTGCTGCGGTGCCTGCTGGTGCGGTGATCAAGATCGTGCCGGAAATCAACGCGCGCTCCGACGCCCAGCCGGTCAATCCCGGTTCGTCGGCGGTCGGGGATCAGATGGTGACCGAGGTCGTTCACCTGCGTTACGTGCCTGCAGCGCCTTTGCTGACCGTGTTGCGTCAAATCATGCCGCAACAGGCCGCGCTTTCCGTGTACCCCGATTCCAATTCGCTGGTGATTACCGACCGGGCGGGTAATATCGACCGGCTCAAGAAAATATTGGCCAAGGTGGATCAACCTGCCGTGGGCGATGTGGAAATCATCCGGCTCAAACGGGCATCGGCCGACTCGGTCGTGTCCACGCTCAAGGCGTTGTTTGGTGCCAGCGGCAGTGGAGCAACCACACCGGGCGCGGCTCCAGCAGCGGGCGGCAACAACTTTTCCCGCGTGCCGGTATTCGCCGCCGATGACCGAACCAACAGCGTTCTGCTGAGTGGTGATGCCGTATCCCGCGCCAAGATGCGCGCCATCATCCTGAACCTGGACATGCCGCAGACGAATTATGGCAATACGCGCGTGTTCCGACTCAAATATGCCAATGCCGAAGACCTCGTCGGTGTACTCAAAGGGTTCGTGAGCACCAACGGAGCCGCATCCACCGGGGCGACGGCCGCGAAAGAGGCGACCACCAATCCGGACAACACCCGTCTTGAGATCGCCGCCGACAAATCCCTCAACGCCCTGGTCGTGACGGCGTCACCCAGCCGGATGCAGACGGTCGAGTCGGTGATCGATCAGCTCGATATCCGGCGCAAGCAGGTATTGGTAGAAGCGATTATTGCCGAGGTATCGAACGGCGTAACCAAAAAGTTGGGTACCCAGTTTCTGGTTGGTGGCGGCAGCGGTACGGTGCCGATCGGTATTTCCACCTTCAACGGCCTGCTGTCCAGCGTCGCCAGCTCCGCCGCGCAGGCGGGTACAGGCAGTGTCAGCAGTGCCATTGGTTTGGGTTTGGCCGGAGCGTTGGGTGATGGCGGCAATGTTGGCGTGGGGCGATTCGGTCAAGGTGGTGCTGATTTCGCTTTACTTGTTTCGGCTTTGGCTGGCAACTCGGGTAACAACATTCTCTCCACGCCGAGTCTACTCACATTGGATAACCAGGAAGCCAGTATCGTGGTCGGCCAGAATATTCCAATCGTCACCGGCTCTTATGCCCAGACCGGCTCGGCAACCTCGCCCACCGGTCACGCCCACCATCAGCCCGGATGGCACCGTGCGTTTGAAAATCGAGCAGGAAGTCTCCAGCCTCGACAGCGCAGCGCAAAGCTCGGCGGGATTGATCACCAACAAACGCAATGTGACCACCACCGTGCAGGTCGATGACGGTGATGTGGTCGTGTTGGGCGGTCTGATCGACGACAGCACGAACTCGAACCAACAAAGTGTTCCGGGGTTGGGCGACATTCCCATTCTGGGTAATTTGTTCCGCTACCGTTCGGCCAGTACCAACAAGCGCAATCTGATGATTTTCATTCGGCCCCTGATCGTCGGTGATGGCGGCAAGTTGTCCGAATTCAGCAGTGAACAGTACAACCGCATCCGCCAGAGCCAACAGGATACGTTCGACAAGCGATCTCTCGTCAAACCACGCGATTGGTCCGTATTGTCGCCCGAACAGGATTTCCAGCGTAATCTGCCGATCCCGATGCCGCAGAATATCCAGACCCTGATGGAGCAGGATCGGGCTCGCAGCCAAACGGCCAATGGTCAAACGGCGGCCGCCCCGTGAGTGAACTGCGATGACTGACGGAGTTGATCGCGTTGTGGAGCGGAAGATGGCGCAAACACCCGCCCTCTCTTATGGCTATGCACGGCGCTTCGGGGTGCTGATCGAGCCTGCTGGTGATGTTTCGCCAGCCGCCGATCACGGTGTTTGGATCGTGCGACATTGCAAGCCATTGCCGGTATCGGTGCTGGCAGAACTGGGCCGCAAGCTGCCGGATGGCTTTACGCTCGACTGGCTTCAAACCGATGAGTTTGAACGGCGCCTGGCGCGCGCCTATGAGGGCGGTTCGAGCGTCGCACAAACCATGGTCGATGACTTGGGTGACGGCGGGCTTGACGCGCTGGCCAATACTTTGAACACGCCGATCGACCTGCTCGAAGCCGATGACGAAGCGCCGATCATCCGTCTGATCAATGCGCTGCTTTCCGAAGCCGTACGCGAGGGTGCATCCGACATTCACTTGGAAAGCTTCGAAAGCCGGATGGTGGTGCGTTTTCGCGTCGATGGCATGTTGCGCGAGGTGCTCGAACCACCGCGTGCTGTGGCCGGTATCATCGTCTCGCGGATCAAGGTCATGGCGAATCTCGATATCGCGGAAAAACGTGTGCCGCAGGACGGTCGTATCTCGCTGCGACTGGCGGGACGCCCGGTCGATGTGCGGGTGTCGACCCTGCCTTCGGGGCAGGGCGAGCGCGTGGTGCTCCGCCTGCTGGATAAAGAAGCCGGGCGATTGACACTCGATAACCTGGGGTTAACGCGCGAACTGCAAGAGCGACTGAACAAGCTCATCCACCGGCCACACGGCATTCTGCTGGTGACCGGGCCGACCGGCTCGGGCAAGACCACCACGCTGTATGCCGCGCTGTCGGAGATCAACACCCGCGAGCGCAACATTCTCACCGTGGAAGACCCGATCGAGTATTACCTCGACGGCGTGGGCCAGACGCAGGTCAATCCCAAGGTGGAGATGACCTTCGCTCGGGGATTACGGGCTATTTTGCGTCAGGATCCGGACGTGGTGATGGTCGGTGAGATCCGGGATGTCGAAACCGCCGAAATTGCGGTTCAGGCGAGTTTGACCGGGCATCTGGTGCTCTCGACCCTGCACACCAACTCGGCTGTCGGCGCCATCACGCGGTTGCGGGATATGGGCGTCGAGCCGTTTCTGCTCTCATCGAGTCTGATCGGTGTGCTGGCGCAGCGGCTCGTGCGGCGGCTGGATGCACGTTATCGCGAAGCCTATACCCCCGATGCGAGTGAATGCGCGCTGCTCGGCTTGAACGCCAGCCAGCCCCCGACACTGTATCGCGTGCGTGAAGAATCGCGGCAACGCGGTCAGGGTTATCTCGGTCGGACCGGCGTGTATGAACTGATTACCATCGATGCCGACACACGGCGTTTGATCCACGATGGCGCAGCGGAACCGGCCATCGAAGCGCAAGTCCGCAAGCACAGCAGCTCCATTCTGGCCTACGGCGCGGCCCTCGTGATGGCGGGTGTAACGACTACCGAAGAATTACTCCGCGTGACGGCGGAAGGGTAATCACGCATGGCCGCTTTTGAATACAGCGCGCTGGATGCTCAAGGCAAAACCCGCAAGGGCGTGATCGAAAGCGATAGCGCACGCGGCGCCCGCAGCCTGTTGCGCGATCAGGGCTTGGCGCCGCTGACCATCGAAGCGGTGGTGGCCGATCAATCCACCGCCGGCGGTCTGCAAAGCTGGATGAGCCATTTTCAATCCTTGAATCCGACGGAACTGGCCTTGTTCACCCGCCAGATTTCCACCTTGATCGCCGCCGGGCTGCCCATCGATGCGGCGCTGGCGGGCATTATCCGCCAAACGGAAAACGCAAGAATCCGGCGCATTGTCACGGCGGTGCGTTCCAAAGTGGTCGAGGGGCACAGCCTGGCACAGGGATTGGCGACGTTTCCGCGCGCCTTCTCGGAACTGTATCGCGCGACCGTGGCCGCGGGCGAGGAGTCGGGGCATCTCGAAGCAGTGCTCGAACGCTTGGCCGATTACACCGAAGGGCGTCAGGCCACCACGCAAAAGGTGCAGATGGCGCTGTTCTATCCTGCCCTGCTCACGCTGATGGCGGTGGCGGTGGTTATTGGCCTCGTGACGTATGTCGTGCCGCAAGTGGTGCAGGTGTTCGTGCAGATGAAACAAACACTGCCGCCACTGACCCGCGGATTGATCGCGGTGAGTGCCTTTCTGCGGGAACAATGGCCGTGGATTTTATTGGGCATGGCGGCCTTTGCGATTTGGTTTTACTGGGCGCTGCGCCAACCGAAATTCGCCTTCGGCTGGGCACAGATGCAGCTCAAGCTACCGCTGATCGGTCGCTTGATTCGTGGGTTCAACGCCGCCCGGTTTGCTCGTACTCTGAGCATCCTGAGTGCCGCCGGTGTGCCCATGCTCAAGGCGCTGACCATCAGTGGCGAGGTCGTCGCTTCCGAACCGATGCGCCGCGCCATTGGTGAAGCCACCGATCGCGTGCGCGAAGGCGCGCCCATCGCCCGTTCGTTGGAGCAGTCGCGTTTATTTCCGCCGATGATGCTGCAATTGATTGCGGCGGGCGAGCAAAGCGGCGCGTTGGGCAATATGCTTGAACGGGCCGCCGTGCAACAGGAACGCGAACTCGATACCCTGATCAACGCCTTGCTCGGCCTGTTCGAGCCGATTTTGATTCTCGTCATGGGCGGGGTCGTTTTGCTGATCGTGCTGGCGATTCTGATCCCGATTTTTGATCTCAACCAAATGGTGCATTAATCATGTCGTATCTTTCCTCACGTCTTTCTTCACGCGCGGCGCGTTTTGAACGTGCCAATGGTTTGGTTTCCCGAGGTTTTACCTTGATCGAAGTGATGGTCGTAGTGGTTATTCTGGCCATTCTGGCGACCATCGTCGTGCCGAAAATCATGGATCGGCCGGACGATGCCCGAATTGCCAAAGCCAAGCAGGACATCCGCGCCATCGAATCGGCATTGCAACTCTACAAACTCGACAATCTGACCTACCCGACCACCGATCAGGGGCTCGAGGCACTGGTCAAACCCCCGGCCAATGCAAAAAACTGGCGGCAGGGCGGCTACCTCGATCGCCTGCCGATCGACCCGTGGAACAATCCCTATCAATATTTAAGCCCCGGCCAGCACGGCACGTTTGATGTCTATAGTCTCGGCGCCGATGGGCAACCGGGCGGCACTGGCGCAGACGCCGATATCGGCAACTGGCAGGAAGAAGGCGTTGCCACGAACACGGGTAACTGAGTCTCGTGATGCTGGCGCCCCGTGCCGTATGCGATGCCCGATATGCGCCGAATGGTGTGCGCCACCACAGAGCCGGCCGCCTGCGGTGCGTTCAGGGTTTCACCTTGATCGAGCTGATCGTGGTGATTGTGATTATCGGCATTCTGGTCGGTTTTGTGGTGATGAGCATGAACAAGCGGGCACCCGATGATGTGGGCGTGTGCCAGGCGCGGATGGCCTCTTGGCTGGCGCAACAGGCCGTGGCGGCGAACCGGCTGGATCAAACCGTTTATATTCAAAATGCGATCTCGCCCCGAGCCTTTGTGCTCGATCTTGCGCCGTCGAAACCGATTGCCGAGGCAAGCAAGCAAACAAGCCGAGCTGCAAACGAATCACCGGCCTTTGCCGCAAAGGTCATCAGTCGATTGGATTGGGACAAGGGCTGCACCATTGAAGCACAACCCACCGCGGCTGACACTTTTGCAGCCAAGGACCCGCGCGCGCAGGCCGTGCTTGCCGTTACGACCGATGGCATCTGGTCGCTGCCACCGGGCGCGCAGCAGCGTACACCGGAAATTACGGTGCGCGGAGACAGGCAAAAAACCCTGCGCATCGACCTGTCATCAGGCTACGGTGCGCAGGCAACGACGGATTCCGCCCCGTGATGACCACGACGACCAAAATCCGTGAGCAGGGTTTTACCTTGCTGGAAGTGCTGATTGCGCTGGTTGTTTTGGCCATTGCCCTTGCTGCCGTCATCAAGGTGAGTGGTCAAAGCGCAGCGATGCTCGATCGGTTGCGCGCCGATACCGCCGCCACGGTCATTGCCGATGATTTATGCGCCCGCTTGCAGTTATCGGCGCAAGCTCCGGAATTGGGCACGCGCCAGTCCGATGTGATGATTAACGGGCAACCCTGGCGCGTGCGCCAGACCGTTTCGGCCGGACAGGTGCCGGGGGTGCTCAAGGTGGCCTATTTTGTTCAAACCCCCGCGCCGTATGCTGGTCAGGCCAGTATCGTGACGTACTTTTATCCACCCGCGCAAAAAGCACCATGAGCTTACACGATTCGCTTATTCATGGCGTGGGGTCGCCTCGGCATCCCGCAAAGGGAGCGGCAAGCGGTTTTACCTTGCTGGAATTGTTGGTGGCGATTGCCATCTTCGCGCTGGTAGCGGTGATGGCCTACGGCGGGCTGAATACGGTGATCAAGCAAAGCGCGATTGTCGAAGATCAGATGGACCAGTTGAATGCGATGCAAAATGGCTTGCGGCAAATGCGTAGCGATCTGACCTTCGCGGTGGATCGGCTCGCCCGTGATGCCCTGGGTGGCGAGGTGCCCGAATTCGCTGGCGGTGGCCTGAACCTGTTGACCTTGACCCGAATGGGTGCGTCGAATCCGTGGGCGGCAGCCGAACCGCAACTGGCGCTGGTGCGCTGGCGGCTTGAAAACGGCAATCTGGAGCGCGCGATCTTCGTGCCGCCCGATGGCGCGGTGGGCAACAGCGCTGAGCCGCCCGACTGGCGCATCATTTTGCGCAACGTCAGCAAAATCCAGCTGACCTTTTACGATCAAAACAATCAGTCGATGCTCGATTGGCCACCCATCAACCAACCCTCGGCCGGCTTGCCCAAGGCGGTGGAAGTTTCGCTTACGGTAAACAACCTGCCCCCTTTGCGCATGACCGTCGCTATGGTTTCCGATTGGCCCGAAGCCGCACCGGCCAACCCACCTGCCGGAACGAATAACGCTACCGAGGCACCGACAAGCCCACAGACCCAAACCCAAACTCAGGCAGAAACGGAGCGGCGATGACACGAGTGAACCGCGTGGCCTCGCCGAGACGCCAGCAGGGCGTCGCCCTGATCGTGGCCTTGCTGGTGCTGGCCATTGCCACCGGCTTGGCCGCCGCCGTGATGGTGCGCAATCAAAACGCGCTCGATGCCACCGCCGCGTTCGAAAACGGCGCGCGGGCCGATCAATTGGCCAACAGCGCCTTTATCCTGGCCAAGGCCCTGCTGGATCGGGACGAACGCAACAGCGATGGCGCGGCCGATCTCTGGGCGCAGCCGCTGGCGAACATTCCCATCGATGGCGCGACGGTCTCGCTCAACATCAGCGATCTGCAAGGGCGTTTCAATATCAACAACCTGCTGCTGCCCGATGGCAAAGTCAATCTGCTTGGCAAAGAGCGCTTTGCACGGTTGCTCAGCCTGCTGAATCTGAGCCCGGATATCAGCGATGAAATCATCGGCTGGATCGATCCGAGCCGTTCGCTTGCGCTTGGTTTTACCAGCGCCGCGAGCCGCAGTGGGAAAATGCCCGCCGGTCAGCCGATGATGTCGGTGACCGAACTGCGTTCATTGGCGGGGGTGACGCCCGCCTATTACGATAAACTGGCACCCTATGTCACGGCCTTGCCCATCGGCACGCCCGTCAATCTGAACAGCGCTTCGCCCTTGGTGATGCAGGCCATCGGCGCGAATGCAGCGAGTTTGCCGGTCGTCACGCCGGGTAAAACGCCGCCGCCGAATATCGGTTCCGTGGCCGATTTTTTGGCGCGACCGGGTTTTGCGGGCGCGGTGACGCAGCCCGATGGGTTGTCGGTGAACAGCCAGTTTTTTCTGTGCACGGTCACGGTCCAGTTCGATCAGGTGCTGCGCCACCGATATGCCCTGATTTACCGGCCTCAATCCGGCCCGTCCCAAGTAATCGCCCTGAGTAATGAATCATGTCTGACCGGCTATTTCTGTTTGTAACCGACCGCGAGGCCACCGAACTGCATTGGTGGCAGTCGGACGCCCCTGCCAGCGCAGCGTCGCCGTTACGCGGCGATTGGGCCGCTTTTACCGATTGGCTGGCGCGATCGGGCCTGCGCCGTCCGGTGACGCTCTCGGTGCTTTTGCCCGATTCGGTGTGCAGTCGCCTGATCGTGTCTATTCCCGGCACGCGGCGAGAAAAGGCCCTGCAAGCCTTGCCGTATGCGCTCGAAGATCTGGTGGCCGATGATCTGAGCCAGCTTTACCCCGTGCTGGCCGACCGCCCCTTGTCGCCGGGTCGCTGGCCCGTGCTACTGGTGGATGCCGCTGTGCGCACCCGTGTACTCGATGCACTCGGCAATCTGAATCTGGTGCCACAGCAACTCGTCGCCATGGCCGATACACTGCCTCAACCCGAAGCGGGCGAGTACAGCGTCTGGGTCGATCCGGTTCAGGGGCACATCAGCGTGCTGACCGGCCCGCACGAAGGCATGGCATTGGCACCATTGCCTGAGCACAATGCCGCCGAGCAAATGGCGAAGTGGCTGCCGCGCATGACGCCAGCACCGCAGCGCGTAGTGTTTCATTTGTCGCTGGAACAACCACCCCAATGGCCGGAAGGCATCGCGTTTTTTGCGCAGGCCGCGCCGGACTGGGCGCAATGGCATCAAATCTGGGCGACAGGGCTTGATCGAAACCGTCCATTATCTGCGATCACTTCGGCCAGGGCCGCGAGTGATCAGCAGTGGCGACGCCGCTGGTGGCAGGTGGGTGCCGCCGCATTGGTCGTGCTTATATTGATGCTGGTCAGTCAGTGGATCGCGATCAGCCAGATGAACCGCCAGGCCGAGCGTTTGCAGGCGCAAATCACACAGGATTTTCACGCTGCCTTGCCACAGGTCACGCGCATGGTGAATGTGCGGGTGCAGATGCAGCAGGCGCTGGATCAACGCGCCGGAGCGCATGAAGATGTCTTTATGCCTGCGCTCTCGGCCTTTGGTTCGGCGTATCAGGCGGCAAAACCGAAGGATGCGCAGTTGGCGATCAAGTCGATCCGCTTCGATGCAAAGCAACTGACCGTCGAGCTCACCGCCGAGAAATATGAGGTATTGCAGCAGTTGCTTGAACAACTCAAGACGGGCAGCACGGCTACCGTCAACCAGATCGATGCGGGCGTGGATGCGGGCGTCGCGCATATGCGCATCGGCATTAAAGTACTTTAAATTCAGGTGGTATCGATGATGAATACACCCGTTTTGGTTTTCCTCATTCTGGCAGCAGCGCAATCAAAGCGAACGCCGTACGCTCACCTTGGCGGCGATTGCGTTGGTAGCACTCGTGGGTTACCAGTTTGTTTGGTCGCCCATGCAACAGGCCGGGCAGCGAGCGCATGATCGTCTCGCAGAGGTCGAACAGCTTGCTGCCTTTACCGCGCAAGCCAAAAAAACATTGATACAGGCCGGACCAAAATCGGCACAGCCAAGCGCTGTCTCGCCGATGCTTTGGGTAGAACAGGCCGCCCGCACGGTCGGCATTGAGCAGCAGTTGGTTCAGCGTCAGCCGGATGGTGACGACCGTGTTCAGCTCAAGTTTGCCGCCGTGCCGTTCGATTCCCTGTTGCGCTGGTTGGCACAGGCGAATGAAGCGGGGTTGAGCGTGCAGAGCGCCAACATTACACCCAAAGGTGGCGATTCGAGCGACGCGGCCGGATTGGTAGATGCCGAGATCACCTTGGCGAAGCACGCAGCAAGCTCATGAGCCGAAAACGCGTGAACGAACCTGCGATTCGCCGACCGCGATCCCTGATCTGGCCGGGTGTGCTGTTATTGATGGCGAGCTGGTTTGCGGCACTTCTGGTGACCGCGCCGATTACCTTGATCCCCGTTTCCCGCCTCGCGCTCCCGCCCGGCGTGGCGTTGGTGCCGCTAGGCGGTACGCTCTGGCATGGGCAATGGCGTTTGAACTTGCCCCGAGCAGCGGCCATGACTGTTCACACCGATTTTCTGCCATTGTCGATTGTCCGTTTGCAACCGGCTTGGTATGTACGGGCGCAAACAGCCGCGCGCGCAAGTCAACCAGATATGGGTTTGAATCTGGCCACCGATGTGGGGCTGGGCTTCAAGCAACTGAATGTTCGCCATCTGCATGGGCGCCTGGCCGCAGATAGCCCGCTGATCGCAGCGCTGACGGCCTGGCCATTAAATGGGTTAATTGACTTCAGTGGGGATGCGTCGCTGGTCATGACCAAGCACGGATTCGATCTTCAGACCGCCCGCGCCTCGGCCACCTGGCGTAATGCGTCGATCACGACGACCGAACCGTTGCCACTTGGCGATCTGGTTCTTGATGCAGAAATTGCACAGGGGCAACTCAAAGCCACGATCAAACCGTCATCCGATAGCCGTGGGCCTTTGTCGGGCGAGATCAATCTTGCAGGACCCTGGCCGGTCAACACGGCGCCGAAAGTTAGCGGTTATCTTCAACCCACCGCGGACGCAAGCGAGGATCTTCGTCAGCAGTTGAATTTGCTGGGACGCCCCGATGCCACTGGGAAAATTACCATTCAAGGGGTGTTGCCGGTGGGCTATTAAGCAACTCTGATAGGTAGCTAACTATCCTCTATAAGTAAGCTC
This sequence comes from Halothiobacillus sp. 15-55-196, assembly GCA_002282715.1. GTDB lineage: Bacteria > Pseudomonadota > Gammaproteobacteria > Halothiobacillales > Halothiobacillaceae > Halothiobacillus. The sequence goes on from NCKC01000015.1 coordinate 34,820, forward strand.
GATTAGAAATTCCTAATCAATCAGCTCATTCTTGATATGTGATTAACAGGTACGTAAAAAGATTCGAAACCAGATTGTTGTTGGCCTTCACAGGAGCGAATGACGGCAATTGAGGTATACGAATCGTTCAGGAGGCGCTCAAATGTGGCAAACGATTAAAAATCTCTGGTTTCAGGATCCATCCGCGAAACCAGTTTTTATCAACGAGACGGCGGTACGCATCCGTGCCGGTATGTTGCTGGCCATCCCGATCTATATGGGGTTCACGTTATGGTCGGCGATTTTCGGCGGACACTGGATCGTTGATGGCAATACCATCCACGACACACTCGATACCGATTGGGACGGGCATATCATCTATTCGGCCAATGTGATCCGGCGCACCTGGGATTACACCATCCAGACCTACGTACTGTTCTACGGCCTGTTCGAGATGATCGCCGGGATGTTTGTCTGGACTTCGCGTCTGTCGCCGACCATTCTGCTATCCAGTTTTCTGGCCCGCAAACAGCATGCGGTCTGGAAGCCTTTGACTCCGAAACGGTACGCCTGGACACTCGGCGCGTTCATGATCTCCCTGTGTCTGATCTTCTTCAACCCGAGCACCTTCGCCGATTGGGTCAACGCCATCGCAGGCCGCACATTGTTGCCGGATACCAGTCAGTATCTGTCGTACTGGATTCCATCGTTGGTGTTTGTTTGTGTCGCCTTCATGTGGTTCGAATCCGTGCTCGGATTCTGTGTGGGTTGCAAGATCCACTGGCTGCTGGTCAAGCTGGGCGTGCACAAGGAAGAATGCCTGGCCTGTAACAATATCGACTGGGATGAAATTGCGCGGCGCAAAGCCAAACAATCGGCCAATGGGTAGTTCTTGGTAAACCGCCCGTTGAGGTGTCGCTTTGCGCCACCTCACTGTATCAGCGCATGTCCACACGCTGTTGTGCGGCGCTTTGGGTCGCTCAGAAATAATAGCCAAGGTTGATATTGAACAGGCGGTTGAGCGGTGCGTTGCCTGTGCCACGAGCAGGCGCGAGGTTGCCACCCACGAACGGTTGGTTCTTGCCCTGAACAAAATCAAAGTAGGCAAATACGGGGCCTGCCACAACGGAAACACCCGACACATTCATCCAGGTCGGATCGATGCCATCATTTTTGGCGTAAATCCGGCTGAAATCATTGTAGAAGTTGAGTTTGGAGATAGGGCCCCAGCTGACCGGCAAAGCGTACGCCACGCCGGCGGTAACGGCTTTAGCCGATGTCGGCCCATAGCTGTTGTAGGCGTAGGCGCCATAAACCAGGCGTTTGCCCAGCGAGTCGTTCACGGCGTAATCGTAATCGGCGTATTCCAGTTTCAGATTCCAGCGCTGCCAATCGGCAACCAGATGGGCCGCGTAGGCGTGGTAGTCTCCTTCACGCTGATTCTGGCCGTACAGGCTACCGCGCATCAACGATAAACCGGGCTTGAGGGTTAAATTCTCGCTGGCTTTCCAGGTGTATTCCGCGCGACCGACCACGGTATTGATGGGCTTGGCATCGGTGCGTTGATAGTTCGGATTACTTGGATCAAGCCCGTTATCAAACCCCACTACATTTTCACTGTAACTTGAAGTACCAAATCCGTTGGGCTGGGGGTTTTTGAGGAAAGCGGCATCAAATCGCCAGTTTCCCAGATCGAACGTGGTGCTGAGCCCGAGCTGGTAATTGTCTTCAAATCCGGCGTAAAACAGGGAGCTGAAGTAATAGCTGTTCGAGTTGAACGGCAGATTGCCAAAAGGCACCTTGACCACCCCGGCGCGCACCAGCCAGTTGGGGGTGAATTTATATCCGACCCAGGCGTGATGGATGACCTGCATATAGTCGTAATAACGCCATTCGGCGGAGAGAATCACGTTATCGATCTTTCCATCGAGGTTCAGGCGGAAGGTATCAAAATTAAGATCACCAACAGTATTTCTGGAGTTTTGATCGAACTGCTTGAGCGTGTAATTGAACCGGACGGCGCCACCGACCTTGATCGGCGCTTTGTTCTTTTTCGCCACGGCATCTGCCACCGTTTGAATCAGCGACTGGTCGGTCTGACTGGGTTGTGTGGCATCGGGCTTGTTTTTAACCTCTTTGGCTGATTCTGCCTTGTGCCCGGTTTCTTGCTGTGCTTCCAGCGCTGCATTTTTGGCCCGTACGGCGGCCAGTTCTGCCTGCATGGCCTTTATCTGCGCCTGGATGGTGGCCATGGCCTTTGCCATCTGATCGAGTTGGCTCTGATCATAAGTCGGTGCAGCGGGTGCGTCGGCAAGGCTCATGTACGGCCACCCGGCCAAACCGCCAGCGCAGACGAGTGAGTACAAGTGAATCGAATTTATTTTCATTGAGTTGTTCCCGGTAGCAGGTTCTGATCAGATCAACCCGATCAAGAGTCGAAATGGACATTGCGACATGAGCCTTAATTCGTGTCGAACTTAATCAGAGCCTCCCCGATGGCACGCATTCGATCGGAGTTGCGCGCGGCATTTGGGGTGTTGGACAGCGTAATGTCACAAGCCCGTAGCACAAATAATTGATCAGGAAAAAGTCAAAATAGCATGATTTTTTTCTTGTTCTGAAAATACTCAGTATGGCATTATTCTGGGGCTAATTGATTCCAAACTAACAAGATTGAGTATGCGGGTCAATAAACATATTGATTTCAATCCTGCATTTTTAAGTGGTTATCAGCCTGGAACGGTAACCGGAAATTGCTCCATTATCGCGTCCAATCTTGGCTATGCTCAATCTGATTTAACGCATGAGTAATCCTTGATCAGATCTGGTGGTTGGTTAATCTTGTTTCAGGGGTTTTGATTGGAAATATAGCTATATCCGTTGTGATCGGGCGCCGCTTGTCGGTTGGGCTAAAATATCACAACTATTTGAAAATATTTCGTTTTATCTGTGGACAATTCATAATATAGCTCAGAATTTGGAGATGATGATTCTTCCAGCTCATCGATGGTTTCTCGATTCCTATTCCGGCCATCTTCTAATTTCGACTGTTTAGGCGCAAAGTATTTGTCTGGCCTATCCTATCCGATAAATCGATGGAATTTCCCTATAATTGATTATATCAATTGGGTTTAGGCGAGATTCCGGTTTGAATTGCCCGGACAATCAGGTTAGGGTAATAAGCGCTCCCGTCCATTTACGATTCGCGCCTTGAGTGAACTCAAAGGAATAATCTCTAAAATGAGGAACGCACCCCATGTCAATGAGTGCCCCCAAGAAGGTGAACAGCACACTGTTGGTTCCAGTGTTTATCCCATCGATAATCGTCATCACACTGCTCGTTGCAGGCACGGTGGCCAATCCTAAGCTTGCAGGCGATGCGTTCTCGTCAACCTTGGCCTTTATTACCAATGACTTTGGCTGGTTCTACATGCTGGCCGTGGCCTTGTTTTTGATTTTCATCGTCACGGTAGCTATTTCACCCTGGGGCAAAATTAAACTCGGCCCAGATCATTCTGAACCCGAGTACAGCTTTTCCGCCTGGTTTGCGATGCTGTTTTCCGCAGGCTACGGCATTGCCCTGCTGTTTTTCGGTGTGGCAGAACCGGTTCTGCACTATGCCGACCCGCCGGTCGGTGATCCGCGTACCATCGAAGCAGCACGGCAGTCGATGCAGATCACCTTCTTCCACTGGGGGTTCCATATCTGGGCGATTTACGGCTTGGTCGGGTTGGTGCTAGCCTATTTCGGCTTCCGCCATGGCTTGCCATTATCCATGCGCTCGGCGCTTTATCCCTTGGTGGGTGATCGAATTTACGGGCCGATTGGCCACACCGTGGATGTGTTTGCCGTGCTGGGCACCATGTTCGGTATCGCCACGACTTTGGGCTTGTCGGTGGCGCAGCTCAATGCGGGGCTCAATTACCTGTGGCCGAGCGTTCCAGTCAATATTGCGGTGCAGATCATCTCGATCGCCCTGATTACTTCATTGGCCACCCTGTCGGTAGTGGCGGGGATGGATGCGGGCATCAAACGCCTGTCACAGTTAAATATGCTGCTGGCCATTACCCTGATGCTGTTCGTGTTTGCGGTCGGGCCGACCGTGTTTATTCTCAAAACATTTATGCAAAATACAGGCAGTTATTTGTCCAACATTGTCGAGCGCTCGTTTAGCCTCCAAGCCTATTCGGGCGGTAACTGGATTGGCAATTGGACGCTGTTCATCTTTGGCTGGACCATCGCCTGGGCACCCTTCGTCGGGTTGTTCATCGCCAAAATCAGCCGGGGCCGCACCATTCGCCAGTTCGTGCTGGGCGTAATGGTCGTGCCCACGCTCTTTACTTTTTTCTGGTTTTCCGTTTTTGGCGACACGGCACTCCATGCCATCATGGTGGATGGATATACGCACCTGATTGATCAGGTAGAGCAAAACAAGGCTATTGCGCTGTTCAAGCTGTTCGAACATCTGCCGTTCGCCTCGATCACCTCGTTTCTGGCGATCATCCTGATTGTGACCTTCTTTGTGACGTCCGCCGACTCGGGCGCGTTGGTGGTCGATTCGCTGGCCTCGGGCGGGGCGATGCGTACGCCCGTTTGGCAGCGCATTTTCTGGGCGTCTTCGCAGGGTGTATCGGCGGCAGTTCTGCTTCTGGCTGGCGGCCTGTCGGCGTTGCAAACGGCATCGATCACTTCGGCCTTGCCCTTTGCAATTATCATGTTGATTGCAGCCATTGGCCTCTGGCGCGCACTGCAAATCGAAGGATATCGTGAAACGAGTTTGCGGCACCACATGAACTCCGGCCGACATAATCGTCTGGGCGATTCAAAACATTGGCAGAAACGTTTGCATAACCTGGTTGATTTCCCATCGAAAGAGAATGTGACCCGATACATCGAAACCACCGTGGCCGATGCGCTTAAAACCGTTGAGGCAGCGCTCAAAAAAGAAGAATGGCCGGTTAAGCTCACACAGAATAAAGCGCTTTGCCGCTATAAACTGTCGGTGATCAGTGGTGATGACATGGCCTTCGAATACGAGGTGCGACTGCGCGGCTTTGCCAAGCCAAGTTTCGCCTTTCCGGCGATTTCAAGAGATAACGATGGTGACGATCAGTATTATCGTGCCGAGGTTTTCATGCGTCGTGGTGGCCTCGCCTACGATGTGTATGGCTACGAAAAAGACCAGCTCATCAGCGATGTGCTGGATCACTTTGAGAAATACATGCACTTCTTGCACACCACGCCTGCCATTTTGCCGTGGAAAGTGGTGGATGATGAAGCGGGTGAAGCCCCGGGCGCGAAATGATTTGATTCATCACGTCGTGACATGAGGTGCGCACGATGCGCACCTCGGACACTATCCAAACGAATCCAGAACGGATTCGTTTTTTTCGTTCAATGAAGTAAATTCAATATGTTCAGCACCGTCATTACCATGCAATCCCTGCTTCTGGGTATGGCCATTTTGCTTGCCGGTTCTGGCATGCTTTCCACGCTGCTCGGGCTTCGGGCGCAGCAAGATGGCATGTCTACGGTCGTGCTTGGCGTGGTCATGTCTGGCTTTTATCTGGGCTATATCCTGGGTACGTATCTGTTGCCGTCACTGATTCGTCGGGTGGGACATGTGCGCGTGTTTGCGGCAATGGCGGCCTTGTCGGCTTCCGCTGCTTTACTGCACGGCCTGTGGTTGAACGAGTGGCTCTGGCTCACGCTGCGTGTGATCAGCGGTTTTGCCTTGCTGGGACTGTATATGGTGATCGAAAGTTGGCTGAACGCGCAGATCAGCCATTATCGCGGGCAGATTTTCGGGATCTACATGATGGTCAGCCTGCTGGCACTCGCTGTCGGGCAATTTTTGATCGGCATCTACGGTGTCAATGGTTTGGCCTCATTCATGGTAGTCGCACTCCTGTTCGCGCTGGGCCTTGTGCCCGTCGCCCTGACCCGCGCCACCCAACCGGCGCCGGTGGAAGCGGCCCGTTTATCGGTGCGGGCGATCTATGAAAATGCACCGACAGGGCTGATCGGTTCTCTACTTTCCGGGACCGCAACGGGCGCACTTTGGGGATTGGCTGCCGTGTATGGCGCGCACATCGGCCTGGATGCCGCCCGAGCGGCTCTATTCGTGGCATTGCTTATCTTCGGCGGCGCGTTGCTGCAATGGCCGATCGGTAAACTGTCCGACCACTATGACCGCCGCTGGGTACTCATCGGCCTCGGGCTGGCGGGGATTCTCTCGGGTGGCGTGATGATCGCCATCACGATGATTTCAGCCCCGGGGGACATCGCTGATTCGCCCTTGCGCTGGATGCTCTGGATCGGCGGCTTACTCTTCGGCGGCTTCGTTTTTTCCGTGTACGCGATCAGCGTGGCGCAAACCCATGATCGACTGTCCAGCGATCAAGTACTGGAAGCGACTCGAACACTGCTGCTGGTCAATGGCATCGGCGCATTATTCGGCCCGCTCTCTGCCGGTGTGTTCATGGGCTGGTTCGGCGCAAACGGCCTGATTGGCTTCATTATGTTGGTGTTGAGTGTGCTCGGCCTGTTTACCTATTGGCGTATCCGCATCGATCGTCCGGTACCCGAAGACGAACGGGGCGAATTCGTCGTCACCACGCGAACTTCCGCCGCGGCCGCCGATTGGGATCCGCGCACACCCGAGGCCGGTGACAGTCTATCCGAGCAGTTTGCAGACGAATTATTGACGACCAAAAATGGCTGACAGCCCATAGATCAAGTGGGCGACGAAGCCGGTGCCTCACGAAGATCCGGAAGCAATAGCGCAATCACGCCAATCAAGGGTAAAAAGCTGCAATAGAAAATCAGGGTATCGATACCGAAGTGATCGGCAAACTGACCAAGCAGGGCAGCCCCGATACCCGCCGTGCCGAAGGCAAATCCGAAGAACAGCCCGGACACGGCGCCGATCCGGTTCGGGAACAGCTCTTGCGCGTACACCACCATGGCAGGAAAGGCGGACGCCAGCACGAAACCGATAACCAGCAGCAGGATCGATTGCGCTTCCAGCCCCATGTGCGGCAGGAGCATTGTGAAGGGCGCAACGCCCAGAATCGACAACCAGATGACGCGCTGACGACCGATGCGGTCACCGATCGGCCCGCCAAGCATCGTGCCCGCCGCCACGGCAAACAGCAAAATGAATAAATGCAGCTGCGCGGATTGAACCGGCAGGTCGAAGCGGTGCATCAGGTAGAACGTCAGGTAGTTGTTCATGCTGGCCAAGTACAGGAACTTGGAGAACATCAACGTCAGCAGGCCGACCAGGATCCACAAACGCAGCGAACGGGACAGATCGACCGGCGGCAGATGGCATGCGGTTTTGGGTTTGCGGTGTTGAACGGTCGCCCAGCGCCCCACGAAAAAAAGCACCACCATCGCCAACAAGGCCGCTGCGCTGAACCAGGAGATGCTGACCTGCCCATGCGGAATGACGATCAGCGCGGCCAGAAGCGGGCCTGCGGCCGAGCCGCCATTGCCGCCCACCTGAAAGATAGACTGGGCCAGACCGGGCCGTCTCCCCGATGCCATGCGCGCCACGCGTGAGGATTCCGGATGGAAAATCGACGAGCCGATGCCCACCATCGCCGCGCCCGCGAGCAAAAAGCCATAACTCGGGGCGAACGCCAGGGTGATCAATCCGCTCAAGGTAAAACCCATACCGAGCACCAGTGAGTAGGGCATCGGTCGGCGGTCGATCGCCTGACCGATCAACGGTTGCAGGATGGAGGCCGTCAACTGGAAACACAGGGTAATCAGCCCGATCTGGGCAAAACTCAAGTCAAAATTGCTTTTGAACAGCGGATAAATCGAGATCATCAGCGACTGCATCAGATCGTTGAGGAAATGCGAAACGCTGATGGCGCCAAGGACGCGGTATTGTGTTTGCACCGGTGCCGCTGGTGCTGCAGGCTGGGGGGTATCGGTCAGGGTTGTAGACATGGGGTGCTCGATGTGAGGCAGAAGAAAAGTGTGCTGGTGCCGATTCTAGCAGCCGGTCCGACGGTTTGTTTGGCAGGATTTTTTGCCGGTCCTGGCATGGTTTCGACGCTTGCCGCTCGCGGTGGTTCCGAGTAGGCTACGACGCGGGGTTTCCGCTTTCGGGGGCACCTCGAAAAACTCCATCCTTGGGCGTTTTCGAGGTGCCCGCACAATGGTTTTGTACGGCAATGGAATGGTAAGGTAATTCATGCGCGCTTCGATGGTGTTTTCGTTTCGTATCATGCTCTTGGTCACATTGCTGACCTCGGGAGCAGTATCGATTTCAGGCTGTGCCCAAGTGCAAGATTTCGGGAAAATGCTCAAGAACGCGCAGACGTCAACGGCATCCGGTGACAGTGATACTGCCGCTGGGATTGGGCAAGAAAAGTCGGCAACCAAGCCAGCACCGTCGCTCAGCCTCAAACAGATTATGCAATTGATTGAAAACGGGGAGCACGCTCAGGCACGGACGGCACTTGAGACCTTCCTCAGGAATGATCCAAAAAACCCGATGGCGCGAAATCTGCAAAAACAGCTGACGATAGACCCGGCCAAGGCCCTGGGACCGGCTGTTTCCACTTATACCATTCAGCCGGGCGATACGCTTGGCGGCTTGGCGGCCCGCTTTCTCGGTAATCCCATGGACTTTATCATTCTGGGGCGTTACAACGACATCAAGCGGGGGCGGGATCTTCAGGTGGGGCAGACCATCAAGATTCCTTCAAAGAAGAAGCTCAAAGCATTGCCCGACGAGCCGCAGACCATAAAAGCAAACGAATCCACTGCTGTAACACCAGCCGTCAAGCCCGCCACGAGCGAGGGCATGGAATCTTCCACTTCGACGGCGGAACCGGCGGCGCCTGCCAGTGAATCGCAAACCGTGAAGCCAGAAGAGGCCAGGTCAAACGCCATTGCCAAACCGATATCTCCAGCCGAGGAGGCCCGGGCACTGGCGGCGCAGCAAGCGGGGCTGGCTGCCATGCAGAAAAATCAGTTGGAAGAAGCGGCGAAAGAATTTTCCAGGGCGCTGGCGATCGATCCCGGTCTTGAGCTGGCCAAAACGCGCGCCGCGCAGGTGCAGCAAAAACGGGTGCAGCAATACCACGAAGCCGCGTTGGTCGCCTATCGCAAACAACATCTGGATGAGGCGATTGCCTTGTGGGACAAGGCGTTGGCGCTGGATCCGAGCTATGAGCCCGCTCTGGGCTATCGTGCCCGCGCGCAGGAGCTAAAGCGTCGCTTGGGTCAACTCAATGAGCATTAAGATCTTTTTGAAGAGTGTTTGGACCCGGATTGAAAGAAGCCACCTAAGTAAATGCTGATTTATTCCATCCTTGGAATAAATCAGCTCGCTCATCGCGGTACACGCCCGCGATGCCCCAAGCGGGAAGCACTGAATAAATCTGAGATTCCCTAAGGCAGCTCTGCACGAATCGATACCGCTGTAAGCTGCGGTAGAGGGTTTGTCATTCAACAGGATCTTTGGCTGTTCCCTGATGTTTGTCCACGCCAAGCGGCAGATCGTGTTCGATCTGCGCAGCATCGCGTTGCAACTGCCTTGCCTCCAGTACGTCGGCCATCGCGTTGTAGGCGGCAAACAAGCGTTCGAAATCGTCACGCCGGTGCATTCGTATGCGATGTTCCAGACGCCCGATTTTGATCTGATCGAGTGCGTTGACAACGACATCCAGCGGCATCTGAAGGCGTCTTGTCAGCCAGTAGGTGCCTGCAACCACCACCAAAAGCACAATCGCGAACCAGGTCAGCAGGGTGAGCAGCGTGGTGCGATTCGCGGTTGCCAGTGCGTCGGTCGTCAGGCCGATGCGTAACTGGCCGATGGTGTGATTCTGGTAGGTAATCGGCGTTTCAAAGACATAGGACGGTGCCCCGGCGTCCTGTTGCACCGCATACACGCGTAAATCACCCCGAGCCAGAACGATGTGATCGTCCTTGAGTTCGGCGGCCATTTTTGCTGCCAGTTGTTCGCCCCGCGTTTGCGCCTCGATCTGGCCTTTTTCGCCGCGAATCGCCATGTACACAATCTCGCGGTTATGGCTCATGCTGTCCACCCAGGATTGGAGCGCGAGTTTGTCCTGCAGTAGGAGATCTTCGGCTGTCTGTACCGCAACCCATTCGGACAGGCTGAAGCCGTAATCGTACGCCAGCTCCGTTATCACGCTGTTCTGCTTGTGATAGACCCAAATCATGCCCAGGACCATGGCGATGGCAACGACCAGCGCCATCAGCAGCGGCCAGCGGATGCGTAACGGGATGACGCTGCTCGAAAGCCAGCGTTCGGTGCCTTCGTTCATGCGCTGGGCAATCGAACGCAAATCGGCTGCGACACCGGCCGCGGACTGGTAACGCTCGTCTGGATCTTTGGCGAGCAAGGTGTTTACCAGCTCGATCAGATCCGGCGGTGTGCGCGGGTTGAGCGGCTTGAGTGTCGGGAGTGGTTCCTTGAGCACCTTCTGCCATACGACCCAGTGGTCCTCATCCTGATAGGGGCGGTGTCCGGCCAGTAGTTCGTAAAGCACCACGCCGAGTGAGTACAGATCGCTGCGCCCGTCGATGGGTTGATCGGTGATCTGTTCGGGTGACATGTATTGGGGGGTGCCGGAAAGGAAGGCTCGCGCGCCCTCGCTTGATGGCGTATCGGTGTCACGGATAATTCGGGCGATACCGAAATCCATCATTTTTATGCTGAGCTGATCGTGTTGCAGGATGATGTTTTCGGGCTTGATGTCCTGATGCACCACGCCGTGTCGATGAGCGAAATCCAGTGCATCAGCGATTTGTATGGCGAGTTCGACCAGCGTGCCGGGTGGGATGCCCTCGGGGTGACTGTCACCGAGTTGTCCCAGCGTCATGCCGGTGAGTAATTCCATGGCGATAAAGGGAATGCCGTCCACCTCGCCCACATCGAAGATGGTGACGATATGCGGATGGTTTAATGTGCCGGCCGCCTTGGCTTCGGTGAGAAAACGTTCCCGATATTCGGCATGGGCGGAGAATTCCGGTCTTAAGGTCTTGATGGCAAGCGTGCGTTCGATTTTCGGGTCGTAGCCGCGATAGATGATGGCCATCGCGCCCCGTCCCAGCTCGCCCTGAATTTCAAACCGCCCAAACATTTTCGACATGACTGCTCCCTGTAAACGCTCAGGTCATCCTATTTTCTGGCCGTTTCTCTCACAACCAATTCACGCGTTCGCGGATTGGCCGACATGAAAAAGGCGGGAAACCCCCGCCCTGTATTCTGCTCTTTTTCACGCCCCGCTTGTAGAGCGGGGCGGCAAATTAGCGCATGAAGGCCCAGCCTAAAGCGACGAGCGCCACAATGCCGATGGCGGTAAAGGCGAGCAGGCGGTTTTTCCCTGATGAAGCCGTTTTTTTGTTGGCAAGACCGGTATGCAGTTGCAGTTCGACGCCGCCGAAACGAATTCGGTCGCCATCTTGCAGGGGCGCTTCGGTAATGCGCACGTCATTCACGAAGCTGCCATTCGTGGACAGGATATTCATGACGCGATACTGACCATTGTCTTCGATAATCCAGGCATGCAGGCTCGATACGCTGCCGTCGGCAAGAACGATATTGTTGTCTTCCCGCCGACCGATGGTCGTTTTACCCTGACGCAACGCAAAACGTTGATTGACAAAAGGCGGCGTCAGGCCGATCAAGGCTGGCTGGTCCAGATTGATATGATTCGATTGTTCGGTTTTGTCCAGCGAGTGGATGCGGTCGTCGTTTTTGGCCACCAGCAGGGTGCCCTGGTTCCCCGCGTATTGGGGTTTATTCTGATATTGCAGATTTTCCATACAAGATTCCTCCACGGGCAAGCCATTGCATCGAGTGATGTAATTTCGATGCGGGCGATGATCCGATTCTAACCGTCTTTCTTGAATGAACGAGTCGCGGACAGCACTTCAGTCTGTAGGATATATCTTACCTGAAGTATTTTTGTCGCGGCAGAGAGACGATTTACGGTAGTTCGATTTTTGGCGCTGGCGTCCAGCCGGATTGACGATGCTCGACGACTACATTCGTGTATATGCCGCCACGCACATTCCATTCGCCGGTTACCCGCATGAAGCGGGGGGAAATGGCTGCGACCAGATCATTGAGAATGCCGTTGGTCATCGCTTCGTGAAAGCCACCTTCTTCACGGAAGGACCACATGTATGTTTTCAGTGATTTGAGTTCCACACAGCGTTGATCGGGCACGAAATCGATCCTGATCGTGGCAAAATCCGGCTGGCCGGTTTTCGGGCACAGGCAGGTGAACTCAGGGATCGTCATGTGAATGGTATAGTCGCGGTCCGGGAAGGGGTTGGGAAAGGTTTCGAGTGTTTTGCTGGGCTGAGTGCTCATGAATCACCTTGCATCAATATTGGTCTGGTTACAGGCCGAATTGTATTTATGGTTAAAAGGAATGGAATGAATTCTGGCCGCCAGTATAGAGGTTCGAATCGCAGTGTGCCGCTTCGATATGTTCGCGGAGTGAGCGAATGCGTCTGACGCGGCTGTATCTGGCCGGATTCAAATCCTTCGCCGCGCCGACTGAAATTCTGCTGCCCGCCGAGCGGGTGGCGATTGTCGGCCCGAATGGCTGCGGCAAATCCAACCTGATCGATGCCATCCGCTGGGTATTGGGCGAGTCTTCCGCCAGGCAGCTGCGGGGCCAGTCGCTGGACGATGTGATCTTCGCGGGCAGTGGCCAGCGTCCGGCGGCGAGTCAGGCCGTGGTCGAGTTGTCGTTCGACAACAGCGCCCGCCGCCTCTCCGGTCCATTCGGTGCTTATGATCAGATCGTCATCCGCCGAAGTCTTGGGCGGGACGGGCAATCGCGCTACAGCATCAATCAAACACGGGTTCGCCGCCGCGATGTGGTGGACTTGTTCCTCGGCACCGGTGTCGGCGCGCGCTCTTATTCTGTGATCGAGCAGGGCCAGATCAACCGGATTGTCGATGCCAAACCGGAGGATCTGCGTACCTATCTCGAGGAGACGGCCGGCATTTCACTGTATCGGGAGCGCCGTCGCGAAACCGAAAGTCGCATTCAGCAAACCCAGGACAATCTCAGCCGCTTAAGCGATATCGCCGACGAGCTTGCTCGCCAGAAAATCCAGCTGGAACGGCAGGCGCGGACGGCTGAGCGCTATCGGGAATTGCAGAAAAAGCGGCGCCGTCAAGTCGTCGAGCAAGCAGCGGTACAGGTGGTTCTGGCCGAACGTGCCCACGCGGCGCTGGAAGCCGAGTGGCAGGCCGCCCAGTCACACATGACGACGGCGACCGAACGCATGGCACAGGTCGAGTCGCAGTGGGCGCAGGCGGATGAAGCGCGAACGGCGGCCCAGAGCGATCTTCAACAAGTTCAGGCCCGGCAATATCAACTGGCGGCTGAGCAGGCGCAACTTCAGGGACGTTTGGGGGAGCTTGCCGCCCGAATCGAATCAACGCAGCAACAGCGCCAGGACGATCTTGCCCAGCGAACGCGGTTGGAAGCGGCCTGCACGGCGCTACAGGCTGAACTGTCCCGTCTGGCCGAGGAGCGGCGCATGCTCGAATCACAACGGCAAAACGCCATGGAGCAACGCGCCAGAGCACAGGAGCAGTTGCGGGCAGCCGATGCCCATTTGCACGAAATGCGGGCCGAATGGGCGCGTTCACACGACGAACTGGCGCGGCCGCAGCAGGATTTGGCCGCGGCAAAGGCGGAGTACGCCGCGCTGCTGCGGCAGTTGCAACGGCTGGAAACCGAGCGATCAAATGTGGCCGCGCCGGATTCCACCGGGCAGATGGTCGCCATAACCGAACAGATTCAGGATACCGAAACCCGGATGGGTGCGCTGGAACAGTCGCAAGCCGAAAGCGAAGCGGTGTTGGCCGAACAGCAAGCGGTTCTGGCTGAACAATCGGAGCGGGCTGCCGCCATGGAAAAAGAGGCGCAAACTCTGCGGCAGAATGCCGATGCGTTACAGGCCGAACGCTGTGGCCTTGAACGTGCTCTGGCGGCCCACCAAACATCGAAAGACGATTCGCCGGAAGCCGAGCGGCTCATTCGGCGTCTCGCCAATGCACATGCCGACGCCTGGTGGGGGCATGCACTTGGTGCGGGCATCGAGGCGGCTTGCGTGGATGATCTGGATGCGCTGGTGGCGGCCTGGAATGCCAACCAGATGCCCGCAACGGGTTGGTGGGTAGCGCCGGATTCGCAGCCGGCCGAATCAAAGTCCGGCCTCGAACAGACGCCCAGCCCAAGCGAGGCGCTGGCGCCCTGGCTGCGCGATTGGCAGCACACACGCCATCCCGCAGCATCCTTGAGCGAGGCATTGGCGCAGCGCCACACCCTGCCATCCGGTCACTGTTTCGTCCTGGCCGATGGTTGGCAGGTCGGCCGGCACTGGATCGGGCGCGGCGGGAGTGATCAAGCCGCCGTGCGGCTGGCACAACAAACCCGTCTGGTCGAATTGCAGCAGGCCGGCACCGAAGCCGAAACTGCGGCGGAGCAGGCACAGATTGAATTCCAGCGGATACAAAATCAGTTGACGGAGCAGCGCAAGCAGGTCGAGCGGCTCGTGGCCGAGCAACACCAGTTCGAACAGCAGCGTCAGCGCATGCACTGGTCGCTGGCGGATTTGCGTCGCAAGTACCAACAGCTTGAACAGCAGCAGGCGGATCGCGCGGCGAAGGTCGTTCGCATGGAGGCTGAGCACGGGCAGTTGAGTGCAGATAGGGCGCGACTGGAAGAGAAAATAGACCGTCTTGAGCAGATCGTCGCAGAGGCCCGCACGGCGCGTGATGCGTTCAATGCGCGCCAGCAAACGGCAGAGCAGGCCGTGCAGGCCTTGCGTCGCCAGGCCGGTGAAGCCGGACAGGCGCTTCAGCAGTTGGAGCGGACGGTGGATCGCAACCAGCACCAGTTTGAGCAGGCGCAGCAATCACTGGCGCGCGATGAGGCGCAGATGACGCAAATCGATCAGCGATTGGCACAATTCGCGGATCGATTGGACGGGTTGATTACGCAGCAAACCGAACGGCAGGCCGAGTTCACCGCGCTCGGTGCCCGTCAACATGAGATCGCGCAGCAGGAAAAAGCGGCGCTGGCACGTGTTCAGCAGCACGTGCAGGCCGTGCAGACCGCAGGCGTCGAGCGGCATGAGGCGCAGATCGCCCTTGAGCAGGCGCGCTCGGCGGTTCAGGCGCTGGAGTTGCAGCGCGCGCAATTGGCAGTGCGCGAGGATCACGCGGGCGAGGCTTTGACGCAGGCACTCGATCAATGGCGTGACGATCAGCAATCACTGGATGCCGAAGCCATCTGGCGGCTGGCGGACATCACGAATATTGCCGAGGCGCAGGCGTCTGAACTCTCGACGTTGGAGCAGCAGATCGCCCGTCTGGGCGCGGTGAACCTGACCGCCATCGAAGCGTTTGCCGAGGCTGAAGCACGCAAGTCCGAACTGGATGGGCAGATTGAAGATGTCCAGGCAGCGCTCGACCAATTGCAGGAAGCCATCCGCACGCTGGATAAGCAGACGCGCGCGCAATTTAAGTCGGTGTTCGAGGCGGTGAATGCGCGCATCGGCCCCTTGTTCGTGCACTTGTTCGGTGGCGGCGAGGCTCGGCTCGAATTGAGCGGTGCGGACGATCTGGATGCCGGCGTGCTGTTATTCGCCAAACCGCCGGGCAAGAAAGTCACCCAATTATCGTTATTATCGGGGGGTGAGCGGGCGCTGACAGCAGTGGCGTTGATTTTTGCTTTATTCGAGCTCAACCCCGCGCCTTTCTGTATTCTGGATGAGGTCGATGCCCCGCTGGATGAGGCCAATGTCGGCCGATTCTGTGCTATGGTTTCGGCCATGTCGGACCGGGTGCAATTCCTGTTCGTGACGCACAATAAAACCACGATGGCCAGCGCCTCGGCTTTGGTCGGGGTGACAATGCGCGAAGCGGGTGTTTCACGCATTGTCTCGGTGGATGTGGATCGCGCCGTGCAACTATTAGAGTCATAAAAGTATGGAATGGTTACGTTGGATTTTTTTGGCGGCGGGCGTGTTGGCGCTTGCGGGAATTGTGTGGGTTTATCTCCGCCACAGGAGCGAGCAGGCCGTCGAATTGGGCAGCGGACGTACCGAAGCGAACCTCGATGATCCGATTGATGTGCAGATACGCGCGCAAGAAGATGCACGGGTGAAATCCGCTGACATAACGCTTGATTCCGCGCTTGATGAGACCCTTGATGAAGGTATTATCGGCCGGGTCAAGGTCAAGGATCGGATTGATCCGGTGATCACGCCCGCCATCGAACCCCATGAAGTCGAACCCGAACCCTTGCGTTGGCAGCAACCCACGTTCACCCGCAAAAATGAGCCGGAACCCATCGATGTGGATGACGCGCTCGGTCTGGCGGATGCCGAAGGGGTGATCGGTAACGTGCGCCGCAAGGTGCTCGATGAGATGCCCGAGACAGCCGGTAGCCTGTTCCGTCGTCGCCAGACGCCGCATTTCAGCTATCAGGAAAAGCAGGATTCATCGTCAGCTGATGGGGAACCCGAATCCCCGTCATCTGCCGACGCCACGGCGCAAAATATCAAAAAGAACGTTGGTCGGGATGCAGACCCCGTCGTCCTTCCTCTGCTGGTGGCTAGTGCCGACGGCGCCGCATTCCCCGGCGATCGCGTGGCGAACCTGATCGAGGAAATCGGTTTCGAATATGGTGCCCTGTCAATCTATCACTATCCCGGAGAACTGGGCGAAACCCTGTTTTCGCTGATGAACGGGGTAAAACCCGGCACCTTCGACCGTGGCAACAGTGCCAGCTTTGCGACCCCTGTGCTCGCGCTGTTCATGCAACTGCCGCTCGACGGCCCCAGCGAAAGCCTGATTCTGGACCAGATGATCGACATTGCCCGCGACATTGCCGATCAGCTCGGCGGCGAGGTGCTCGATGACCAGCGACTGCCGCTGACATCCGAATCGATCGACCGCTACCGCGAACAGCTCAATAGCTGAGGATCATGGCGTCTTCGTTACCTGACTTGTTCTCCGCGCCGTCCGAGGATGGCGCCCACGCCCGTTTGCTTGCCCTGCGCGCAGAGATTGAACGGCACAACTTCCGCTATTACGTGCTGGACGATCCTGAAATAAGCGACGCCGCCTTCGATCGGCTCATGCGCGAGTTGCAACAGATTGAAGCGGCTCACCCGGAATGGGTCACGCCGGATTCGCCCACCCAGCGTGTCGGCAGCCCGACTTTTACCACCAGTTTCGCCCCCGTCAAGCATCATCAGGCCATGTTGTCGCTGGATAATGTGTTCAGCATCGAGGAATGGGATGCCTTTGCCCAGCGTATCCATGATCGCCTGAAGCGTGACGCACCGCTCGTGTTTGCCGCCGAACCCAAGTTCGATGGCCTGGCGATCAACCTGATCTACCGCAATGGCCAGCTTGTGCAGGCAGCGACGCGCGGCGACGGGCAGACCGGCGAAGACGTGACGTTGAACGTCCGTACCATCGCTTCAATTCCTCAGCGATTACCGGATTCGCTATCGTCCTGCGATCTGCTGGAAGTACGCGGTGAGATCGTCATGTCGCACAAGGCGTTTGCCGCGCTGAATGCCGCCGCCGATGCCCGTGGTGACAAGCGCTTTGTGAACCCGCGAAACGCCGCCGCAGGCTCCTTGCGGCAAAAGGATCCGCGAATAACGGCCAAGCGCCAGTTACAGTTTTTCGCCTATGGCGTGGGGGCGGCACAGGGCGTTGATCTGCCCGACACGCAGCTCGGCCTGCTCGATTGGTTAGCCGATCTGGGTTTTACCGTCAGTGAATGGCGTCGCCGCTGCGCGGGGCGCGATGAGGTGCTGGCCTATCATCAGGAAATGCGCTTGCGCCGGTCACAGCTCGATTACGACATCGATGGTGTGGTGTTCAAGATCAACGCCAAGTCCGAACAGGACGAACTGGGTTTTGTGGCCAAGGCGCCGCGTTGGGCCGTGGCATTCAAGTTTCCGGCCGAGGAAGCCACCAGTCGGGTGCGTTCCGTCGATTTTCAGGTGGGCCGCACGGGTGCGCTGACGCCGGTTGCGCGCATCGATCCGGTGTTCGTCGGCGGGGTCACGGTATCCAATATCACCTTGCACAATATCGATGAAATCACGCGCAAGGATATTCGCATCGGCGATACGGTTGTTGTCCGGCGGGCGGGTGATGTGATTCCCGAAGTCGTTCGTGTGCTGCCCGAATTACGCACAGCCAATGCCCGTCCTGTGACACTGCCAGCCACCTGCCCCGTTTGTGGCTCCGAAGTCGTTCGGGTAGAAGGCGAAGCCATTGCCCGTTGCAGCGGCGGCCTATTCTGCCCGGCCCAGCGGCGTGAAGCCATCCGGCACTTCGCCAGTCGCAAGGCAATGGCAATCGATGGGCTGGGCGAGAAGTGGATCGAATTGCTGCTCGAACACAAGCTGGTCGAGCATGTCGATGACCTGTTTCATCTCACCGTGCCCCAGTTGCTGACCCTGCCGCGGATGGGTGAGAAATCCGCCCGGAACCTCGTGGATGCCATAGCTGCCGCCAAACAAACCACCTTGCCCCGCTTTCTCTATGCACTGGGTATTCGGGAAGTGGGCGAGGTGACGGCTGCGGGGCTGGCGGCCCACTTCCGCGATCTGGATGCACTGAGCGCCGCTTCGCTCGACGATCTGCAAGCCGTACCGGATGTGGGGCCTGTGGTGGCGCAGCACGTATTCACGTTCCTGCGTCAGCCACACAATCAGGAAGTCATCCGCAATCTGATTGATGCCGGCGTACACTGGCCCGCCATTGTCGCAACAGATGCGAAAGCATTGCCGCTTGTCGGTAAAACCTATGTTCTGACGGGAACGCTTTCCGGCATGACGCGCGAAGAAGCGAGCGAGCGGCTCAAGGCGCTGGGCGCGAAAGTCAGCGGCAGCGTTTCCAGCAAAACGACCGCCGTGATCGCAGGGAGCGAGGCGGGTAGTAAGCTGACCAAGGCGCAGGAACTGGGCGTGCCCGTGCTGGATGAAGCCGACTTGCAGGAACTACTAAGGAATCTCTCTGATTGAATCAGCGATTCCTTAACCCACCCGACATCGAATTAGAGCCTTTTATGCCGAACATGACCGTTGACCAAATTCGCGAACTCGCAGCGCCCGATATGGCGCGCGTCAATACCGTGATCCAGACCAAACTGGCTTCCGATGTCGCCCTCATAAATCAGCTCTCCCAGTACATCATCGGCGCGGGCGGCAAGCGCTTTCGCCCCATGGTACTGATGCTGGCGGCGAAGGCGTTGGGTGGAAAATCCCCCTGGGCCGCGCAAATGGCTGTGGTGGTCGAGCTGATTCACACCGCCACCTTGCTGCACGATGATGTCGTCGATGAATCCACCCTGCGGCGCGGACGCGATACCGCGAATGCCCTTTTTGGCAATGCCGCTTCGGTTTTGACCGGTGATTTCCTCTACTCACGCGCGTTCGAGATGATGGTCGAGGTGCAACAGCCTCGTGTCATGGCCATTCTGGCGCAGGCCACCAATCGCATTGCCGAAGGCGAAGTGCTGCAACTCATGAACGTGGGCGATGCCGACGTAAGCGAAGAGCGCTACGTCGATGTCATTATCCGCAAAACCGCGACCCTGTTCGCCGCCGCCACTCAACTGGCCGCCGTGCTCGAAGGCCAGCCGGAAGAAATGGAAGCGGCGTTGACCGCCTACGGCCTGCATCTGGGTACCGCATTCCAGTTGATCGACGACGTGCTTGATTACACCGGCGACGAAGCGCAGACGGGTAAACACGTGGGCGACGATCTGGCCGAAGGCAAGCCTACACTGCCACTGATTATCGCCATGCAGCGGGGCGATGAAGCCACCGTGGCCATGATTCGCCGGGCGATTACCGAGCAGGATGCGCGTGATATCGAGGCGATCTGCGCTGCGATTGAACTCACCGGCGCGCTCGCCTATACTGCGCACCGCGCGCAGGCCGAGGCAGACCGGGCGAAACAGGCCATCGCCGCCGTTCCCGACAGCCCGTTCAAGGAAGCCCTGCTTGCGCTGGCCGACGCGGCCGTTGCCCGAAATCACTGAATTCTAAGGCATCACCCGCTGCAACAGGCATTTCGGAGTGTGGCTCAGTCTGGTAGAGCACTACGTTCGGGACGTAGGGGTCGTAGGTTCGAATCCTATCACTCCGACCAAATTCAAAAATCAACCAGCATGACCCGCCTTGACATTCGCACAGGTGGATTTTGTTTTTTTGGAGTTCTGGCCACGATCAATCGGGAATCGGCAGTGAAGTCTTGTCGAGTACTCGTCGCAATACAAAGCTAGTTTTAACGCCAGAGACGCCTTCGATCCGCGTGATTTGGTTCAGTAGCAGGATCTGATAGGCATCCATGTCGGATACTATCAACTTGAGTTGATAGTCGGCGGTCTGGCCGGTAATCAACAGGCATTCAATTACTTCGGGAAGTTGTGCCACTTGTTGCTCGAAGTGCGCGAACCGCTCCGGCGTGTGCTGATCCATCGAAATATGCAGCAGAGCCATGAGGTTGAGACCGAGTTTCTTTGCGTCCAGCAGGGCGCGATACCCCAGAATCAACCCACTTTCTTCCAGTGCGCGCACCCGCCTTAGGCAGGGAGAGGGAGAAAGCCTGATGGCTTCAGCCAGCTCCTGATTACTGAGCCGCCCATTTTCCTGAAGCAAAGTCAGGATTTGGCGATCGTAGCGATCCAGTGTCATATTTTTTCCTTGTGTTTGTTATAGGCAGATTAATTCATTTTTAAGTTATTTTAAGAAATAAAGTTGCGCAAATTGCTTGATTTGGACCAAAAATGGCAATCGCCTGCGTCGGCACTCATCATAGAATTTATTCGAGCCCTAGTTAAGTTCAAGCTATCCTTGGACCCGCTTTTCCCCGTGCAGGCGATCGATCCGGTCGGTTGTGTGGAGTGCCTCAAAATGGTCATGGAATGAGGGCTATCATTTCTTTCATAAGGCAAGCAGGTCAGAATCGTGTTGTCTCAGTCCGAACAAAAATACCGCCTGTCCCCTTTGCTTCAATATCTGATCGACCCGGGTGAATCCTTGCGTAATAAGTCACCATCTAATTCATGATCCTTTGTGATTGTGTTTTTTCTACGTGACTTGAAATTGTGATGATTTGAGCCTTGTTATTATTTATTAATAATATTCTAATATTTGAAAATCAATAAATCAGCCTGTTTATCCCTTGAGATGCAGTTGTACGAATCAGTAAATATTAATCCGCATGTACTGGCTTATAAATATTACTATTCCTTCCTGAGTAATAAAATCAGAATGATTCCCAGCCTCTTGGCTAAATGGTGGATATGGTGATGGTGAATGTTAATCATGCCGGCAAAACGTTATTTTTTAGAAAATCATGATTCTAAAGAAATAATTTTTTATAAATTCATCATCTACGTGCGCAAAGCAATAAATTTAGCTCGGTAAATTAATAGCTTAAATATTGATTTTCTGTGTATTTTATTATCATTTTTTATTTTAAAATTATATTTGCCAGATGCCCTGTGCTCCGTAATTCTTAATCGAGGCGCGACCTTGGTTATTTCAACGGGGTCGGCTATTGACCAGAATAAAATTAACAGGAGCGATGTATGTTTTCTTTTTCGTTGACTCGCTTGAACGAGCCATGCAGCAGGTATGTGCTTCGTGCGGGAGGTTTGGCTTTATTGATTTTTGCCGGTGTTTCTGTCGCTTCGGCAAACGATTCAGTGACGGGGGCCACTATTGGTTATACCTGTATGGGGTGTCATGGGGTTAATGGCCAAAGCCCCGGCCCCATCCCCAGTATTGCAGGTCAGTCGGCTGAGCGATTGACAACCCAGATGATGGCTTATAGAGATGGTTCGAAAAGCGGAACCATCATGAATCGTATTGCCAAGGGTTATACGCCTGAAGAAATTAAAGCAGTTGCCGCGTTTTTTGCGCAGCAACCGGCCAAGTGATCCGTCTTTGCAGTAAGCGAACAGGAAAAAATTATGACTATGAATCGGCGAAATTTTCTTAAAACATCCATTGGTGTGGCCGGCGCGGCTTCGCTCTCTGCCTGTAGCATGAACAAAATGGCATCCCATTCAGGGCGCAAAGCGCATGTCGTCGTGGTCGGCGGTGGATTTGGTGGTGCAACGGCGGCGAAGTACATTCGGCAGTTTGATCCAAATATTGCCGTGACCCTGATTGATGCCCACGCAAATCATGTGACTTGCCCGTTCTCGAATCTGGTTTTGGCCGGTGAAAAAACGATGGCGGACATTACGATGAATTTCGATTCTTTGCGCAGCCAACACGATGTAAACGTTGTGCAGGGGTTGGTCACCGAGATCGATGGCGTAAACCGTAAATTGAAGCTGGCTGACGGTCAAACCTTTACCTATGACCGGTTGGTGCTATCGCCCGGTATTGACTTTAAATACGAAGCGATTGAAGGCTACAGCGCCAAGGTGGCAGCGAACCAAATGCCTCATGCTTGGCAAGCGGGATCACAAACTGAATTGTTGCGGCGCCAGCTAGAGGCGATGCCCGATGGTGGTTTGTTTATTATGAGCGCACCTGCAAATCCTTTCCGCTGCCCGCCAGGCCCTTACGAACGTGCTTCGTTGGTCGCCAGTTATTTCAAAAAGCATAAACCCAAATCCAAGATTCTCATATTGGATGCAAAAAGTAAGTTTGCCAAACAGGGGCTGTTTGAAGCGGGCTGGCAGAGCGAGTACCCCGGCATGATCGAATGGGTCAGTATGGATATGGGCGGTGCTGTCAATCAAGTTGATCCTGCGATGATGACGGTCACGGCGGCGGATGTGCATAAAGGCAATGTCGTTAATATCATCCCGCCTCAAAAGGCAGGCAAAATTGCTTTTGATTCGGGGCTGACCGATCAAACCGGCTGGTGTCCGGTCAATCAGAAAACCTATGAATCTAGCCTGGTGCCCAACATCCACGTAGTGGGTGATTCATCCATTGCCGGCCCATTGCCCAAATCGGGTTATTCGGCTAATTCTGAAGCCAAAATATGCGCTGCCGCCATTGTGGCCCTGGTCAACGGTCGAAGTGCGCCAGAGCCTAGCTGGGTAAACACCTGCTATAGCCTGGTTGCACCGGACTACGGTATTTCTGTCGCTTCGGTTTACAAATATGAAGAAGGTAAAACCGTTTCCGTGAAAGGTGCTGGGGGCGTTTCGCCCAAAAATGGCAACAAGCGACTAGAAGCCGTGTATGCACAGGGCTGGTACGATTCGATCACTCAGGATATCTGGAAAAGCTGAAATAAATCATAATCTTGTACCGTCGGCGTTCGGGTGTTCCTGGAGCCTTTCTGGCTTCAGGGGCCGTAGAGAAAATCGAGCTGCTCAGATGGATCCGTGGCCAATTTTCCGAGAGGCTCCCGAGCATTTGATTTGCGAACTCCGCTGGTGATCGCGCCAGCGGATTTTTTATTAAAGGCGTTTTGGCACCAACCCGCCATCAAAACGCGTTATCCTTCCGCGCTGTTTATTTTTTCCAAGCTTCCCTTGTGATTAATTCCTTATGATTCAACTTCAATCCGTCAGTCTGCGGCGCGGCACCCAGCTATTACTTGAAAACGCCAACCTGACGCTACAGCCCGGTTATCGCTTGGGTTTGGTCGGCCGCAATGGCACGGGTAAGTCGAGCCTGCTGGCGCTGTTGGAAGGCAAGCTCTCGCCCGATGCGGGGAATGTGGATCGGGCCGGTGGTCAGCGGTTGGCCACTGTGGCGCAGGAAATGGACGATCTGGATGTAAGTGCCGTCGACAGCGTGCTGGCGGGGGACGTCGAATACGATCGCATTTCGAAAGCGATTGCCGCAGCCGAACAGGCCGAGGACGGTATGGCGCTCGCAACCTTGTACCATGATCTGGAGGCGATCGATGGCTTTACGGCCCGATCCCGCGCGGCGCGGCTGTTGGATGGTCTGGGCTTTGCGCCCGAGGCCATCGACCGCCCCGTGCGTTCGTTTTCCGGTGGCTGGCGGATGCGCATCAACCTTGCCCGAGCCTTGCTGGCGCCCAGCGATATCCTGCTGCTCGATGAACCCACCAACCACCTGGATCTGGATGCCGTGTTCTGGCTGGAGCAATGGCTGATCAACTATCCGGGGAGTCTGGTGGTGGTTTCGCATGACCGGGATTTTCTGGATC
Source organism: Halothiobacillus sp. 15-55-196 (assembly GCA_002282715.1). Lineage (GTDB taxonomy): Bacteria > Pseudomonadota > Gammaproteobacteria > Halothiobacillales > Halothiobacillaceae > Halothiobacillus. Next base: position 59,016 of record NCKC01000015.1, read on the forward strand.
AGGTCTGTACCCATATTGCCCATCTGGAAAACAAATCGCTAACGGTTTACACCAGTAATTACAGTGGTTTTGAGCAGATGCGCGCGGAACGCCAAGCGCAAAATGCCGCGCTTTCGGCGAAAATCGAGCGCGAACGCGCCCATTTGACGGCATTTGTCGACCGTTTCCGTGCGCAGGCTACCAAGGCCAAACAGGCGCAGAGTCGCATCAAGGCATTGGCCCGCTTGCCTGTGCTGGCCGCCACCCATGCCGACAGCAGTTTTACCTTCAGTTTTCGCCCCGCGCCAAATGCGCCCGACCCGCTGTTGACAATGGAGCATCTCGAACTCGGATACAACGGCAAGGCATTGCTCAAAAACATCGATCTGACCGTGCGCGCGGGTGATCGCATCGGCCTTTTGGGTGCGAACGGTGCGGGTAAAACCACCTTGATGCGCGTGCTGGGTGGCGCGGAAAAACCGATGGCGGGCGAACTGTTCATCTCGGCGGGCGTGCGCGTGGGGTATTACGCCCAGCATCAACTGGAACAACTGGATCCGCGCGATACGCCTATGACGGCGCTCGAGCGCATCGCCGGTCGTGCGTCCACGCAAGAAGTGCGCAATTTTCTAGGCGGGTTCGGCTTTATCGGCGACCGTGCGTTTGAAAACATCGAGCCGTTTTCAGGCGGCGAAAAGGCGCGTCTGGCTCTGGCCCTGCTGGTCTGGCAGGCACCGAATCTGCTTTTGCTCGATGAACCGACCAACCACCTCGATCTGGAAATGCGCGAGGCATTGGCGGCGGCGCTGCAAACATTTGAAGGCGCGCTGGTGGTGGTATCGCATGACCGCAGCCTCATCGAGATGGTCTGCGACAATTTCTGGCGCGTGCATGACGGGAAGGTCGGCGTGTTTGATGGCGACCTCGACGATTACCGCCGTATGTTGACCGAAGAACGTCGCGCGGCGAACGCCCCTGCAAAACCGGTGGAGCCGACGAAACCCAGGAGCGAATCGACCTGGCACCCCGCTGTCGAAAAACCGGCGGGCAAAGCGGGCAAACGCACCGCCAAGCGCATCGGCGAAATCGAACATCGTCTGAATGCATTGGTGCTCGCATTGCAAGCGCTTGATACGCAACTGGCTGATCCCGCTTTGTATACGAGCACGGATGCGACCCGTGCAAACGAGCTGACAAGCCAGCGCCAGGCCCTGGCAGAAGAGCACGAAGCATTGGAGCTGGAGTGGTTGTCGATCAATGATTGATGGGCATTTGCATTAATTTGTCACGATATGCGGGCAGTGATGATGCTACGATCAGGGCACAGTCGCCCCAGATGAGATCCGAATGCGTTATGGATATATTACTGATTCGCCACGCGCCCGCTGAAGATCGGGAGCAATTTGCCCAAACCGGCAAAGCTGATGAACTGCGCCCTTTGACACCGCGCGGCATCGAGCGGATGCAGCTGGCAGCGCGTGGCTTGATGACATTGGCGTTGCCGATCGAGCGCTTGATCACCAGCCCGTTGGTTCGGGCGCAGCAAACGGCGCAAATCCTGGCGCCAGCCCTAGAAATTCGTCAATTTGATACCGAGGCCATGCTGTCGGCCGAGGTGTCAACCGAAAACCTGATCGATTGGCTGCGCAAACAACCCCGTGTCGATGGCCTCGCGTTGATTGGCCATGAACCCAATTTGAGCCATCTTGCCGAAACACTGCTCTGCGGCGTGGCCACCGGCACCATGCCCTTGAAAAAAGGCGGCGCGGTTCTATTGCGGTTCGCTGATGCTGTTGGCGCAGGTCAGGGGCAGTTGATCTGGGCCCTGACGCCGGGGATTTTGCGGGCTCTGGCGGATTAAGCGGCCTCTGCCTTATTGACCGGTACCAATGAGCGGGAGCGTAGGCATGCCTTTTCGCGTTTGCATGGAATTGACGGCACGGATTTGGATTTTTGTATGACCGACCGTAACCAAAAGTGGCTTATTTCTCTTCTTGTCGCCGTGATTGCTGTTGCAATCATCCTGTTACACGGCGGCAGTGAGCTGCGTTACGATCGTGCAGATATTCTACATGGCCAATTCTGGCGGGTGTTTACCGGAAATTTCGTCCACGCCAACTGGCGCCATCTTGCCTCGGACATGGCTGGTCTTTTGATTTGGACGGCGTTGGCCGGTTATCTTGAAACACGCCGCAGCTACCTTGTTCTTTTGGCAGGCACCGGTTTGGGTGTCGGATTGGGGTTGTTGCTGCTTGATCCGCACGTCGGCTGGTATGTCGGGCTCTCCGGTATTTTGCATGGGCTGTTCGTGGCTAGCGCCATTCGGCTGTTGTCACGCAAGGAGTGGTTGGGCGGATTTGCGCTACTGGCGGCGTTGACACTCAAGATTCTTTGGGAGCAGCGTTATGGTGATCTCGGAACGGCGAAGCTGCTCGGCGTGCCCGTTCTGGTGGACGCGCATCTGTATGGTGCGGTGACGGGGGCGGTTATCGTGCTGGCCCTGTTGTTCTTCCGGCGTTGATTGGTTAGGGTGATGTAGAGTTTTATTTGCCTTTTTGATTGATCGAAGGAGTGCGCAAAATGTCTCAGAATGATTTGACGGTATTACACAGCAGTCAGGGGCAAAGTTTGTGGCTGGATAACCTGTCACGTGCCCTGCTCAATGAAGGTCAGTTGGCGGAACTGGTGCAAAATTTCGGCATTCGAGGGCTTACGTCCAACCCTTCCATTTTCAAAAAGGCGATTGTCGGCAGTCCATACTACACGGATGACATCGCGGCACTCAAACAACAGTACGACGATGTGGAGTTAGTGTACGAACATCTTGTCGTGAAGGATATTCAGCAGGCCTGCGACCTGCTTCGGCCCATTTTCGATGAGAGCCACGGCGAGGACGGCTGGGTCAGTTGGGAAGAGTCGCCACGGATTGCGCACAACGCCGCATCTACGGTGGCCTCGGCCGAGCGGCTGAAAAAAATGACCGACCGGCCGAATCTGTTGATCAAGGTGCCCGCCACCGACGAAGGGATCGAAGCCTTCGAGCAACTGATCGCCCGCGGCATCAGTGTCAATGTCACGCTCATGTTTTCGCTTGATCAGGTCAAGCGCGTCTTCGCGGCCTACCTGCGCGGCTTGAAGGCGTTGCGTGCCAGTGGCGGAGCCGTGAGTCGGGTGCGTGCGGTGGCCAGCCTGTTCATGAGTCGGGTGGATACGCTGGTGGATCAGCAGCTCACTGAAATCGGCACTGAAGCGGCGCTGCAGCTTCGCGGTAAGGCGGCACTGGCTTTGGGCGGCATGGCCTATCAGCATTTCCGTGAGGTGTTCGAAGGTGAGGAATTTGCCGAAATGGCCCGGTTGGGCGCGCGCGAGCAATATCTATTATGGGCGAGCACGGGTACCAAGAATCCGGATTACTCGGATGTACTGTACGTCGAGAACCTGATTGCGCCCAAGACCATAAATACCTTGCCCGAGGCCACATTAAAGGCGTTTGCCGATCACGGGCGTATCGCCTCCACACTCAAGCCGCGTCTGGCTGAAGATAAAAAAGTCTGGGCCGCATTGGCCGACATCGGTATCGATATGGATGGTGCCGTCGGGCATCAGTTGCTGGACGAAGGGCTGGATCAATTCGCCAAGGCCTTCGAGGAACTGCTTGCCGCCATCGCGCAGAGTTGATCAACCAACTTTTCCCCCGCCGTATTGGAAGGGGTGTTTGCGCTTTAAATCGCAGAATAGCTCCAGCCCTCGCGAAGGCGCTGGGCAACTTGCTCCACGGCAGAGGACGTTACGCGCACATTCGGCAGCAGTTTGGCTTTTTGCCCGCTTTCCTCAAGGTTTTTCAGGCTGGTGCCACACACTAGGAAGTGCAGGTTCGGGTATTTCTTCATCAAGGCTTCGATCTGTTTCGCATAGGGCGACGTATCTGCCCGCAGGAAGTTGAGCCCATCCGAATTGGCGAGCACCTCCATCTGGAAACCGGGCTGATGCGCCGACGTCTTCATCACATGCTCGACCCTGTTCAGGGTTTCCCTGAATTTCTGGGGTGAATCGGAACCGAGCCGAAGTATGACGTTGCGCGCCACGGCGGTCGGCGCAGTCGCATACTCAACGTTCTGCGCCTGATTGCTGGCCTGAAGCATGGTTGCGGCATGAGCGGTATCGGTGGAGGATATTTTGCCCGCAAACCAGCCAGCCAGCGCGCCGATGGTCAACAACGTCATTGCAGCCAGCGCGCCGGGCAGCAGAGCGTGAACTCGCCACCCGGTTTTGCGGCTCTTCGGCTCCGGCACGACCTCATAGGCTTCTTTGATCCAGTCCTGGATCTGATCGATATCGCAGATCAACTGAGTCAGCTCTGGGTTTTTCTTCACCTGTTCACGCACACGCTGCCGATCTTCGTGGATCAGCTCGTCATCGATGAAGGCATTGACTTCCTCGATGGAAATGGACGTGTCTTGATGTTTGTTTTGTTGAGCGTGATTCATACAACTCTCCTCAGGTGGCACTCGCTTTTGCTGCGCTCTTCAGTTGCGGCATTTTTCGTTTGGATCAGGAGCTTTCGTAAAGTCAGTCGACCACGTGACAGGCGGCTCATGATCGTGCCGATCGGCAGATCAAGCGTGGTGGCGACCTCCTTGTAGGAAAATTCTTCCAGATCGACCAGTGTGACCACGATCCGCTGCAATTCCGGCAGGCGCATCACGGCGTTGCGGACCCGTTCGATCATTTCGTCCCGGCAATGCACACACTCGGGTGATTGTTGCTCGTCGATGGAGAGCGTTTGCGCCACGTCGTCGATGTTCTCGTCACGGACATGACTGCGAATGTAGTCCATCCACTGGTTGGCCAGAATACGGATGACCCAGCGATCCATCAACTCTTCATCCCTGAGCTGAGTCTGTTTTTGCAGCGCGCGAATCATGGTTTCCTGAACCAGATCTTCGGCCAGATAGGATTCCTTGCACCACGAAAAAGCCAGGCGATAGAGCCGGGGCCGTAATTGCTCCAGGCGATGATTGAAGGTCAACCGACCGAATAAAAATGCACCAGATAAAAAGGATGATGGGCTCAATGCGTTTTACTCCACATAAATCGAATTCTTTATATATCAAAGACGGCATCCAATTGAGTTTTATTCCAGAAATAATCTCGAAAATTCAAATACGCGCATCAATTCGATCAATGGAATAAACCAAAAAATACATGCGTCTCCTCAATAGCCCCGAGTAAATAACGGCGGTAGAAAAAATTATTTCACCAAAGAGGAAACCCCCATGATTCGTGTTCGACAAAAAATCGTTATGACCGCGCTCTTACTCGGGTTGATTGGCACCGCGCCTTCAGTTATGGCAAATCCCGCTGCGGAACCGGTGTCACAGGCCGTGCAGGAAAAACCGTTTGCCGAGGCGCGCGTGGCCTTGCAAATCAGCGATGCGGCCGGGCCCAAGCAACAGTTGGTGCTCAATGTCGCCAGTAACCTGATCAAGTTTTATGGTGCGGACAAGGTGGATGTGGAGGTCGTCGCCTTCGGGCCGGGGCTGCGTTTGCTGTTCAAGGACAATGCCCTGAGCGACCAGATTCAATCGCTGGCGACCGAAGGTGTGCGGTTTAGTGCCTGCGCCAACACGATTGCGGCTATGTCCAAAAAACTGGGGCATGAACCGGAATTGAATCCCGAAGCGCGCATTGTGCCTGCCGGTATCGTTCGTTTGGTGCAATTGAACAAGGCCGGGTTTTTTGTTTCACGTCCTTGAGCATCAATCCAGACAAAATGAATCCAAGATAGCCAACCCAAGATAATCAATGAATAAAAGGAATCAATTAATGAATGATAATATAAGAATATTGCCTTTTGCTGTTTCAAAGAAAATCCTACTCGCCGGAGTATGCAGCGGCCTGCTCATTGCCGCGCCCAATGCCTTTTCCGCCAACTGGATTATGTTGCAGGGTTCAGCAGTTCGTACAAGGGAAAATACGTACCGCCAAAATTGATCGGCCCCAATCTGGATACCCAATCGTCATTCAACATCATGCGTGCGCGCATCGGGGTGCGTGGCGCGCCGTTTTTTCTGGATGACAAGGTCAACTACTTCATCCTGACCGAGTTCGGCGACAATTCGCTCACCGATGGCGGTCGCTATGGCAGTTACCGGCCCACGGTGACCGACGCGAGCGTGACGCTCAATTACATCAAGGGCGCACGCGTCCGGCTGGGTCTGTTCAAGTATCCCGGCGCCGAGGAGGGACTTCAGGGTATTGGTAGTCTCAACTACATCAATTACACCGACGTCACCAATCAATTGCTACTGGAGCGATTCCCGGATGCAGGCGACAAGAATATTCCGCCACAATCAGTCCCGGACGCGAATATGAACGCCTTTTCCAATCCGGCGACGGGTTTTCGCGATGTCGGTGTACAAGTCTTCGATGCCTTCGACGTGGGTAAGTGGGAACACACCTACGCGGTGATGCTGGGCAATGGCAGCGGCGTGCGGTTGTCCGATGGCAATGCCAGCAAGGATGTTTATCTCTACTGGTCATCGGCGTATCTGTTCGACAAGAAAAACAAGGGGCCGATGAGCCCGAGCGTCAAGATGTTTTCCTGGTATCAGAGCGGCAAACGAACCAATGCATACAACACGGCACAGGAGCAGGATCGCAAACGTTATGGCGCGGGTGTGACCTATTTCAAGAAACCGTATCGCGTGACGGCCGAGTACATGTGGGGCAAGGGGATGATCTACCAGGGCGCAAACAACCCGCAAACCCTGTTCAACGATTACAAGGCCAACGGGGGATATATCGAGGGCGGTTGGTTCATCCCCAATACGAAATGGGAACTGGATCTGCGCTACGACCGCTATCAGCGTAACGTCGATTTGCCCACCCAAACCCGGTTCAGCACCTGGACAGCGGGCGTGCAATATCATTTCACGCCGAAAACCCGTGTCACACTCGATTACGCGATGCGGCATTACAGCGCGGATGCGGTGGCTCAGAACAATCAGCTTCAGGATGTTGGCGGCCGTTTGGCGCTGCAGGTCACGGCCATCTTCTAAGAACGTACCGACCGAGCGTATTTTTCAGGGAGTCCAGTCCCACCCTTTAGGCGATTTTTCGCCACCGCCGTCCAGGTTCTCCGTTGTGCGGCGGTTTTTTTTGAGCCGATACATAGCCTGATCGGCACGCTCGATCAGATCGTCGATATCGAGATCCTCGGAGGTCGAGGTCACAACGCCGATACTGGCGCCGGCGTAATCGATGACTGTTGACGCCAACGCGAATCGGCCAACGGTCAAATCACTCAGGCGCGTGGCGAAGGCAGCTTCATCCTCAGTGGTCGCAGTATTTTTTGAAATGCCGAAGGCGACAAACTCATCCCCGCCGTAACGGGCTACGAAATCTCCTTCCCGCAGACCGTTGCGCAGCGCGTCAGCGATGGCCTTGAGAAACTGATCACCGGTATCGTGGCCGTAACGGTCATTAATTTCCTTGAAATGGTCAAGATCGATAAATGCCAGATGCAACACGTGATCCATGCGCTGCACATTGGCCAGCTCGCGCTTGAGCGCGCGACGCAGCGAATACCGATTCGGCAACCCAGTGAGGGCGTCGGTCATCGCAAGTTCACCAATGGCCCGATTGTCGGACTGCAAGTACATGATCAAGCGTTCGCTGTCGATTTGATGCGCAATGAGGTTGGCAAACAACTGGACGATCCGCTGGGTGGATGGGCTGATTTCAGTGGAATCTGTGCCGAGCGAGCACAGCGTGCCGTATATTTCCTCATCCGCCAGACGCACGGGGGCCGAGAGATAGGTCTGAATGCCCATATCAATCGCAAGGTGTGCATCCGCCCAGTGCGTGGGCACGTCCGGCTCGAAAAAGTGCTGCTCCTCGATTGCCCGGCGGCACAGAGTATGCTCCAGCGGCACGTCAAGTCCTTCCGGAATCACCAATTCGTGGCTGTTGCGGCTGAACAAGACTGTTTGTACCTGTTTGGACCAGTCGATGCGGGTCAGATATACCGAATCGAGGCCGGTCAAATGTTCCATCAATTCCAGAAGTGGCCGTACCAGCGTCGCCGTGTCCGTACTATTGGCGAGTACTGAAGCAAGGCGATCGAGGATCGGGTCAATGCTGTTTTGAGTTTGTTGAATCATAAGCTGAGCCACCACAGGCGCAAACGGATGCCCCAAGGGCTGGTGATGCCGGTTTCAGCCATCGTGATGCGGCCGTCGGGCGCGATGAAAAACAGGGTCGGGGTGACCGAGACACCGAATTGTTTGGCGATTTGCCCGTCGGGATCATTGACGACGGGCAGTTGATCGAGCTGATTCTTGTTTAAATATTGGCGCACGGCTTCGGCGTCGCCCGATTGCATGGCGACAGTGATGATGCGGTGGGTTTTGGCGAGGTCATTGAGCCAGGGCAGTTCGACATGACAAATACCGCACCAGGTGGCCCAGAAAACCACTGCTGTGGCCGGTATAGGAGAGCGTTCATAAGCATCGGGAATCGCTGGCGCCATATAGGCGCGCACCGCCAGCAATACGCCGACAAACACCGCGATCTCAATCAACCATCTGCGCCAGCGCCGCTGTTTCCTTGGCGATGCTTCCGGCGTTTTTTCGGCCGAATTTCGGTGCGAGTTTCCAGATGAATCCGGAACACCGTGGGGCGTGTGATCGGGTTTGTCTTCAGGGGGCGCTGATCGGGTCATGGCAGGCGCTGGGTTCTCCGGTGGTACTGGTACACTATGGACTGTAAGGCACGCCCATGGTAACAAAGACGAGCACACATATTATGCGGATTTTAGTCGGGATCAGCGGCGGCATAGCGGCCTATAAATCCATCATCTTGATCAGGCGCTTGCGTGAAGCGGGTGCCGAGGTGCGCGTGGTGTTAACCGAGAGTGCCGCACAATTCGTGACTCCATTGACCCTGCAGGCCGTTTCCGGCCAGCCGGTGCGTACGCATTTGTTCGATCCCGAAGCGGAAGCAGGCATGGATCACATTGCCTTGGCGCGCTGGACCGATATGATCGTGATCGCGCCTGCCTCAGCCGATATCTTGGCGCGGATGGCATCTGGCATGGCGAACGATCTGTTGACCACGCTCGTGCTGGCGACGACCGCGCCGGTGACGGTCGCACCCGCCATGAATCAGCAGATGTGGGCGCATCCAGCGGTGCAGGCAAATCTGTCTGTGCTGGGAAAACGTGGGGTGCATATCATTGGCCCGGCATCCGGCATTCAGGCGTGTGGCGAAGTGGGCGCCGGGCGGATGGTCGAGCCAGAGGAAATTGCAGCCCAGGTTCTGCGTGCCCGATCACGCATTGATTGGCGAGGTAAACGGGTGGTGATCACAGCTGCCGGCACGCGTGAGCCGATCGATCCGGTGCGGTTCATTGCCAATCGCTCTTCCGGCAAAATGGGCTTTGCTTTAGCCGAAGCGGCGCGTGAGGCTGGTGCGGACGTGACCTTGATCTGCGGGCCGAACAACCTGCCCACGCCCGCCGGAGTCCAACGGGTCGATGTCGATACCGCGCTTGCGATGCAATCGGCCGTGGCGGCGGTGGAGCAGATGGATGTATTCATCGGTGCGGCCGCCGTGGCCGATTACCGCGTGCAAACGCCTGCCGAACACAAACTCAAAAAGTCCGCCGAAGTCGATTCGCCGACACTCACGCTGGTGAAAAATCCGGATATCATCAGCGAAGTCGCACAACGCACCGCGAAACCTTTCGTGGTCGGTTTTGCGGCGGAAACGGAAAACCTTCAGGCTTATGCTGAACAAAAGCGCCGCGCCAAAGGCATGGACGTGATTTGCGCCAACCTCGTGGGCGCAGGACTGGCCTTCGATCAGCCGGATAACACCTTGAGTGTCATCTGGGCCGATGGCACGCAACAGTTTGAGCGTGCCGATAAAACACTGCTGGCAACACAGTTGATTGCCTTGCTGGACAAGATCATGAACAGAGATAAAACAGATGCCTGATAGCAAGAAAAGCAAGGTTGAGGTCAAGTGGCTGGACACTCGCCTTGGCGATACCATCCCGCGCCCGGATTACGCCACGAGCGGTTCAGCCGGGCTCGATCTGCGCGCCTGTTTGTCCGAACCTTTGGTGCTCGATCCCGGGCGAACCGAACTCATCCCCACCGGCATGGCCATTCATATTGAAGATCCGGGCTTGGCGGCGATTATTCTGCCGCGCTCGGGGCTGGGGCATAAACACGGCATCGTGCTCGGCAACCTCGTCGGCCTGATCGATTCCGATTATCAGGGGCAGTTGTTCGTATCGATCTGGAATCGAGGCAGCAAGCCGTTCACCATCGATATCGGTGAACGCATTGCGCAACTCGTCGTGGTGCCGGTGGTGCAGGTCGCCTTCGAGACGGTTGAAGAATTCACACCCAGCCACCGGGGCAGCGGCGGCTTCGGCCATACCGGCCGCGCCTGACCCTTCTTTTTATCGCATCGATTATTTGAGGAACATCATGACCAGTTACGCCCCAGAGGTGACCGCCGAAGTATTGATGGAAGCGCTGCCGTATATCCAGCGGCTGTTCGACAAGACCATCGTGATCAAATTCGGCGGTAACGCCATGGTGGATGAAGATTTGCAGGATGCGTTCGCCCGCGACATCGTGCTGCTGAAGCAGGTCGGGCTGAATCCCGTCGTGGTGCACGGTGGCGGTCCACAAATCAACCAGTTGCTTGAGAAGCTCGGTAAACAAGGCGAGTTCATTCAGGGGATGCGCGTCACGGATCGGGAAACCATGGATGTGGTGCAGATGGTGCTGGGCGGGTTGGTGAACAAGGACATCGTTGCGCTCATCAATCGTCATGGTGGCCGCGCGGTGGGGTTGACGGGGCGAGACGCCGGATTGGTGCGCGCCCGAAAGCTCAAGGTTTCCCGCCAGACAGCGGATATGCTGGAACCTGAAATCATCGATATCGGTCACGTCGGTGAAGTGGCGAGCATCGACCCATCCATTCTCAATTTACTGGAAAGCAAGGATTTCATTCCCGTCATCGCGCCGATTGGTGTGGGCGAGGATGGCGCCGCCTACAACATCAACGCCGATGTGGTGGCGAGTAAGATCGCGCAGGTGTTGGGTGCGGAAAAACTGTTGCTGCTGACCAATACGGCCGGTGTTCTGGACAAGGAAGGCAAGCTCTTGACGGGCCTTTCGGCGCGGGATGTCGAAGCCTTGATCGAAAACGGCACGATTTACGGCGGCATGCTGCCAAAGATCGATTTTGCATTGGATGCCGTGCGCGGCGGAGTCAAAACGGTTCAGATCATCGATGGGCGCGTCCCGCATGCCGTGTTGCTTGAATTATTGACCGATAAAGGAGTCGGCACGTTGATTCGCAGCTGATGGCGGGTTTTTCGCGTGGCATGCGCAATAAATAGCAAAGCAAGCATTTTTGGATTAGTCTTGACGTGTCTATTCTGACCCGAGGAGCACTCAAGATGCATCACACTAAATCAATTCAAATACTCAGCCTGGCGGGCCTGCTCGGATTGTCCGTCGTTTTGCCCGTCAGTGGTTATGCCGCCCCACCCGAGCATGCCGCCCATGTCGATGTGGCGGCATTGATCAAAGCCGCCGACTATCCCGAGGCTGAGTCGATTGCCGCCATCAAGGCAAAAACAGTGGGCGTTAAGGCACGCTACGTATTACAGATCAGTGATGCCGATGCGCAAAAACGTGGCATGGACTTAAAAGTGGCAGCCCACCTGCTCAAGTATTACGGCAAGGGCAAAGTAGACGTGGAAATTGTCGCGTTCGGTCCGGGCCTCAAGCTCTTGTTGGCAGACAACAACCCACAAGCGCCGATGATCGCCAAGTTGAGTGCCGAAGGTGTCCGTTTCTCTGCCTGCGGGAATGCCATTCACCACGCGACGCAGATGCTGGGCTATGCGCCCAAATTGGTGCCGGCAGCACGTGTCGTGCCTGCGGGTATCGTTCGAGTGCATGATCTGGCCATGGCCGGTTATTTTGCCGACAAGCCTTGATGCGAGTGCTCAATGCCTGCTTGATCTGAAGGTTTGCCTTTGGCAAGTAATTGTTCCAAGCGACGAAGATCTTCATCAAACCTTTGGACAGTCTCGTCGCGGCGCTCCTGAAGATCAAACAGGTTCTTGCGTAATTGGATCATGTCTTTAAACGCCGCTTTTTGCTCTGATGAGGCCTGAGCGTGTTTAGATCGCTCATTGGCGCGATCCAGTGCGTTCCGGGTTTGTTTGATCAGACCATCGATTTCACCGAGACGCTGCGCTCGAGCTCGCTCCAGATCGGACGTGTTACTGTAAAGATCCAGCAGCATGTGATCGCGTTGAGCTTGAGCTACTTCTTCTGCCTGTTTTTTTTCATCCGCCGCCTTGGCGGCAGCTTCGGCGGCGAGTTCCTGTGGTGTCTTCGCCCGATCGATGTGCCGGATCACTTCGCCGGTTGTCGGGTTGATCAGATCGTAACCGTCCAAGGCCTGCGATGACGGCATGTTATCGCCGTAATGCACCATCCCGTCCCTGGTTGTCCACCGATACAAATCTGCGTGAGCGACAGATACAAAACCTGTGCACATCATTGTGATCAAAACCACAAAGACATGTGACAAGCATGAAGATCGAAAATAGTGATGTAGCGGCAACGGTGAAAAAAAACCGGTGTGGATTTTCACAGAACTCATGAGTGCATTCCCTTGCCAAGCAGTCAAGGCAGTTTGCCTAATCGCTTGCCGGTATTCAACAAGATCGGGCAACTAGCCCGTGTAAAGCGGGGCTAACAAGACGTGGCATTAACCCTGTTGAACGGAAAATCGCCCAAATAGATATCATTATTCCCTTTAATAACAAGATAAAGTATTGTTATTGAAGGGTAATTTTCATTGGTTTTTATTCACAACCACGGCCACCCATAGCCCGGAGGCGGCCATGGACAATCCAACCAGCCAAAAGGGCAGCACAATCCCGCCACTCCATTGGGCTGTCAGACCCAGGAGCACCCCCCCCACGGCGTAGCCCAAATCGCGCCAGAAGCGATAAATACCCAGAATGCTCGCCCGTTGAGCCGGCTCGGCTTGATCGGCCACCGCGGCACCCAGAGTGGGGTAGAGCATCGCCATGCCAATGCCGATCAATGCCAGTTCCAGCCCCCAAAGTCCTATCGAATGGCTCAAACTGACGGCGACCACACCCAAGCCGCAAAGCCACATGCCGCCGACGATCATGATCGTTCGGCCGATTCGGTCAGACAAGGGGCCGGTAATCAATTGTCCTGCGCCCCAAACCACGCCGTAGATGGCGATCAACGAGCCGGAGGCGACCAATGACAATCCTTTGGCCATGAAAAATACCGGAAAAAACAACCAGACCATGGCATCGGTGAATTTTTCCACCAGACCGGCTTGATTCAGGGCCTGCAGTGATCGATTTTTCCAACTGGCATAAGCAAACAAGGCGCGCATTCCAATTGGCTCGATCGTGGGATTACCCTGATGCAACATGGCCCAGGGGCGCGTTTCCCGAACCGCCGCCAGCACGATCAACAATGCCAGCACGATAATCGCTAGTGTAAAGATGAACAGTCCGGTGCGCGCACCGAGGGCATGAACGGCCACAGCCGACAGCATCCCGGCAATCGCCACTCCGCCGTACCCGGCGAACTCATTGAAGCCATTGACCAGCCCGCGTTGACGCGCATGGGCGAGATCCAACTTGCTGTTCAAGGCCATGGACCAACTCAGACCCTGATTAATACCCAAGAACACCGTGGCGAGAATGATCCAGCCCCAACTCGGGCCGTACAGGATGAGCAAAGGAATGGGCAAGGCACTCACCCAACCGGCGATGAGCACGCGCCGCCGTCCCCAGCGATCAGACAAGCTGCCCGCGAACAAATTCAAGAGCGCTTTGACCAGACCGAACACGACGACAAAGGTGGCCAGCGCCAAAAAAGACCCTGCTGTCAAACCAAAGTCGGACTCAGCCAGTTCCGGCAGCACGGTTCGGGTCATCCCCACCAGACTGCCCACTAGAAAAACCTGCAGCAACTGTAGGGTGAACTGAGCCGCATTGGGACGAATACCATGGACAGGCGCCATATATGGTTTTTCCTGATGAACGACAATGAAGTTCCGTGCAGTATGAAACATATTAAGCAATCGATCAATAGAGTGATTGAATGTATGTCGTGTCATGACACAAACATCCTTAGCTCAGAGAAATCACATCTGTTACCTGAGAAAGTGGCCTGCGATCAATCGT
>NCKC01000016.1 GCA_002282715.1 Halothiobacillus sp. 15-55-196
TCCGTCCGATCACCTAACGCCGACCAAGCGCTTCAGTCCGACATTACTGATCGCTGCCGGCATCAGTGTGGCCATTATTGCTTTCGGCGGTTTCGCTCTGCTCACACGCTCGACCGATCAGCCGAACACAACCCAGACGCTAGCGCTGAAAACAGATTCTGGCACGACCAGCACCCCACCGACACCGGATAGCAGCGCACCGGCGCAAGCAGACAACCCATTGCCCAATGACGGCTCGATCAGCGCCTCAGACACTCAGGGCAGCCAAGCACCCGCGGAGATGGCAACACCACCGGCCACCATTGCGCCTGCTCCATCACAGAATAACGCGCCCGAGCCAGCGATGACGCAGACGCCCCGTGTCAATCCGTCGCCTGAAACAACGGCACCAGAAACAGCCAAGCCTGCCGAGAAAACAGCCACCTCCACGGCGGGTGAAACACCGCACCTTATTCCACCCAAGCCGGAGAAGCCGGTAGAACAGGCAACCGCAACAAAACCAACAGAAAAGATAGCGCCCAATCCGGTTAAAGCGCCGATCCCGGTGACAAAACACAGTAAACCCGAGTCCGAAGCCAAGCCGGTAGTTGTCAAAGGGGTGGACAATGCCTGGTATCGTGCCCGGACACCCAAGCGCGCCGCACTTCAGATCGGGGCGTTCAACGATGAAAAAACGGCGCTGGATTTCATCAGTAAACAAGCCGCGCATGCGCCGGTCAGCGAATGGCACGTGTTTTCCCAGAAAATGGGCAACAAAGTGCTTTACACGGTAACTGCCGGAGATTTCAGCAGCATTGATGCGGCACGCCAGACCGTATCACGACTGCCGGCTGCGTTGCAGAAGCTCAAACCCTATCCGCGCTCGTTCGCATCGATCCGCGAGGCCATCAGCACGGTGTCATCCGGCAAATAGCACCCTTGCGGATGCAGGAAGCCGTCAAGGGGGTTTTGCTAAGGCCTTTTACTACCCGTTCGAGTCAAAGCCGCAGACGAACAGAACGGATACGGGCTGACCCGTGACCGGATGCACCGGTTCGCTCAGGGACGTGATCGTTGCGCCGTGTTGGATCATAAGGCGCATCCAGCCGGACAGCGTTCTGAAATACCAGGGTGGCGGGTCGGCAAAGTCCGCGATCACCTCAGGCGCGAGGCCGGCCCAGGAACCGGTGCGCCAGCCGTCCTGATAGGGCGCATCGCCACAGACCATGACCGGATGCACGGTCTGAATGATCAACACACCGCGCGGTTGAAGCAGTGATGGCATGGCGGCCATAAGCGCATCCACCGATTGTTCGCCCAGCAAGGAGAAGTTGCACACGACCGCATCGAAACGGCCAGGCAACGCGCCTTGGGCGAGGTCGGCATAGGTCAGGCAGTGCGCCTCGGCTAAACCGGCCCCACGCGCGGCCTCGACCAACCGGGGCACGGCATCCACGCCGACAGCATTAATACCCGTCCGCTTGAGCGCACGCAGAAGCCAGCCTTCGCCACAACCGATGTCCAACACCGATCTGGGTTTGTGCGCGAGGATGCGGTCAATGATCGCCTGATCGGTAATCCGTCGGCTCTCGATGCGACGTGCCTGCAACACGGCAATCCACGGATCGGCATTGCGTTGCCAAGAACCGATAATCCGCGCTTCATTTTCCTGACCGGGCAGACTCATGAGTCGCGAGTGACCGCGTTCAGGTATCGTGATATGTCGACCGTATCGATTTGCTCGGGTTTCAGGTACTGCTGGGCATACTCCCGATAGGTGCCACTGATCAAAAACAGATCGAACACATCGCGATCAATGTGCTGTTCTTGCACCATCCGGTGCATGAGATCGAGCGCTTCGCTGAGTGTTTTCGCGTTCTTGTAGGGACGATCGGATGCGGTGAGCGCCTCGAAGACATCGGCCAGCACCATGATTCGCTCGGGCATTGACAAATCTTTTGCGGTCAACTGCCGCGGGTAACCCCGGCCATCGAGGGTTTCATGATGGGTCGAGGCGTATCTGGGCACCCGCTTGAGATTATCCGGAAGCGGTAACCTGTCAAGCATCCGGATGGTGCTGATGACGTGTTCATTGATTTTGTAGCGATCCTCTGTGGTCAGTGTGCCGCGCAGAATTTTCAGGTTATACAGTTCACCGCGGTTATAGAGCAGTTCCGGCTTGGCCATGTGTATCCCGAAGCGTTCGGGGCAAGGTAAGTTTGCAGTTCGGGGAATGCGATGCCACGGCTTGTCTTGCAGTAAATATTCGGTTTGAGGCAGGCTTGCGTCGTGGTCACAGGTTTGAAGATGCCGTTGTTCCGCGGGAGATAATCCCAGACGATCATCAAAATGCCGTACCCAAGTGATTTGGGCCAGCGTCTCCAATGTCTGAATCTGGGCTTCGCTCATGGTCTCGCCGCCCTGGTTGCAGCCGGCAATGAAGGCGAACTGCGTCTGCAACTGCGCCTGTTGCTGCACCCATGCATCCTTGTGTGCGGGTTCAGCCAGCGGGTCGCGCAGGCAGTTCTCAAGGTAAGTGATTTGCGCATCGCGCCAGAGGACCTCGAAGCGGGTCCGGATTTCATGAATACGGTTGTAGATCGTTTCGAGTTTGCTGCCCTTGTCCACCACGAATTCCGGCGTGGTGATCTTGCCGCAATCGTGTAACCAGGCACTGATTCTGAACTCACGCCACTCGGAATCATTTTTGAAGTGGAAGTCATCAAAGGGCGGCTGCTCGGATTCATGGGCGCGCTCTGCCAGCATCATGGCGATCACCGGAACCCGTGCGCAGTGCCCCCCGGTATAAGGCGATTTTTCATCAATGGCCTGAGCGATCAGTAGAATAAACGCATCGATCAGTGCTTCCTGTTCTTCGGCATGCCGCTGGATGGCCTGGGCCATTTCACGCTGCGAGACCGCCAGATCGTCAATCTCTCCAATATGACTGGATACCGGTTTGAGTTCTGCGTATTTCTTGTCTCGAATCTTCTCTTCTTCGATCGCCAGCAACTTGACCGGTGTCACGATCAGGGTAGCCAGCCAGTAAGCTAGCGGCAGTACAAGCACCCAGATGAGGAGCGTCAGCCACATGACCTGGCGAACCTCTCGATAGGCGGGAGCCAACACGCGTGACACCGGTGTCAGGATGCCAAAATACGCATCGGAACCCCCCGCCTTACCCAGCGCAGTCACGTACACAAACATTTTTTGCCCACCGAGCATCAGGGGAATCAAGCGGTTTTGCTGCCCGGAATCGGCGGCCATGTCGACCAATGCGGCGAACGGCACCGTCGCACTGGGCTGCTTGCTGGCCCCATCGGTCAACAACCATCGATTCTTGAGCTGAGTTTTCTGGGCCGGTGTCAGCTGACCCAGCGCTTGGTTGATCAGGGACACCACCGCTTTATGTTTTTTTTGCGCGACAAAGCAGAGCCCGGTGGGCGCGGAGATCGCACCAAAGGACAGTGGCGCAGTGACGGTCACGTCATTGTAGAAAAACTCTCTTTTGGTATAACGCAGCTCGGCGGCATTATCGATGCCCGCAACAACCTGACCGGCGCGAACGGCGGCAAACATGCCGGACACGCCGTCTACAGTGACCACCTGAATCTTGGGAAAATGGCGCTGCAAAAAGCCGATGATCGACCAGCCCGCCGGTATGGCCACGCGTTGACCATAGAGCTGCTCGATCCGGTCGACACGTGGCGCGCCGGCACGTGTCAGGACACCGATCGGAGCATGCACATAAGGCGCTGTCTGAATGCCCCGCATGGCATTATTGCCATCACACATCACCGAACCGAGCATGTCCACCCGGCCTTGACGAAACAGATCCACGAACTGGGGCCAGCTCGGACCGTTCACGTAATTGAACCTCAGTCCCGTCATCTGGCCGATCAGGGAAATCATATCGACTGTGTAACCCTGCGGATTACCGGCAATCGAAAAATCAAACGGCGGCCAGTCCATCAGGCTCGACACGGTCAAGACCGGCGCCTTCGCCACCGTTTTTTGTTCAGAAGGCGTCAAATCGAGTTTTTGGACAGCCGGGGGGAGGACAGAGGTGGTCGGATGATTACTGCCCGCAATCAGCTGGCCATTTTTCTGGTAGAGAAAAATCCGGCTTTCGGGGTCGGGCGCTCGTGCTCGCAAGTGGTCGGATAACGAGGCCAGCGTGATGTCGATGGCCAGAACGGCTTGGGTGCCCGAAATGCGCATGGCGTAGGTCTGGCCGGGCAGTTGCAGGTGCTGAAACAAATAAGGCGGTGTCTTGAACACCACGCCGTCCTTGGCATGCTGATACCAAGGACGGCTCGTCGGATCATAATTGGTCGGTGCGTCGCGTCGGGTTCGCAGCGTGAAATTCTGATCGTAATAGGCCAGCGTCCGCCGACGTTCCCCATCGACGCGCCGTACGGTGAGCACCACCCAGCGATCCTGCGGCAAGGCCATCAGCTGTTGCCGAACACCAACGCCACTGTCGAGGTTGATCAACTCGTAGTAATCGCCATTGGGGAAGCCCACATAACTCGCGTAGTAAAGCGGGTTTTCTTGAAGGATCGTGGTCATCAACGCGCGCATTGCCTGCGGGTGATCCAGATCGTCCGCATGCCCCAGCCTCGGGGCAGCCAATTTCAGAATCTGGCTGGTGGAATGATCGATCGAGCTGAGATAAGCGCGGGTTTGTTCTGCTGCTTGCTGGTAGAGGATTAGAGTCGAATCGGTCGCCAGACGCGTGCTGAAATAATATTGCAGCGCAATGCCGATCAGGGCCATGGTCATGGTCAAAAACAAGAAAATGGTGATGACCGTCACTCGGAAAGAAAGACGCCAGGATCTGGCTTTCTTCGGCACCGCTGATTCCATGATCTATCTCCCGGCAAAATGCCCCAGTGAACATCCCTTGTCCGCCGCGGTTCAGGAACGCTAGCACTTTGTGCAAAGCCCCAAACCATTCGATATAAACGCCTGCGACCAAACCCGCACCACGAATGCATCCTGCGCGCCCTAAAACAGGCATCCTATGGGCTATCATGGACCCGAGGTGGTCTAATTTGCAAACACCCTGCGATGCGGCTAGAATTTGGCCCCATTTTGTCTTGAAACACGCAGCGAATGCTATATTCAAAGCTCGTTAAATGATTCTGGATTAATTAGGGCATTCAGGTGGGTATTTTACAAGCTGCATGCTTGGGACAAGCAGGTCGTTCATCTCGATTGATGGACCTTACTGCTCGCTCCCTGAAAAGAATGTACCCGAGGGAATAAGCTTGGGGCGGCCAGGTCGAGATGATTGATTGATCGCCTTACAATTCCAGTGCCGCCCGAATCTCTAGCCAGAAGCTGGTGCGATGCGACTCAGTCGTTTTTTCAAGGTGACGCCCGCAGCGAAATGCGTTCCGAATAGAAAAACCTTCTGGCCAGCCGCTGAGACACGGCGCAGCAAGTGGTTCGCGCTCTTTGTGCCGCAGGTTCAGGGCAAGTGGCTGCCGGAAGAACATTATGGATAGAAAAGCGAACACATCGTTTTGCTTTTTGTGCTCTGAATGGACCGGGATGGCGTCATTCAGAGGTTACGTACGAATAAGAAGAGGTTTTAACCCGATGAATCGCGCCCCAACCGCCGGTCTGTATCACCCGAGTTTCGAAAAGGATAACTGCGGTTTTGGCCTGATCGCCCATATGGACGACCAGCCCAGCCACGCACTGGTTTCCACTGCCATCGAAGCACTGGCGCGCATGACCCACCGTGGCGGTATTTCTGCCGACGGCAAATCGGGCGATGGTTGCGGCATTCTGCTGAAAAAACCCGATGCCTTTTTCCGTGCAGAAGCAGGCAAGCTGGGCTTTACGCTGGCCGAGCAGTATGCCGTCGGCGTGGTCTTCGCCGGCCGTGATGCGGCATCTGCCCAAGCCGTCAAAACCACTTTGGGCGAAACACTCGCGGCACAGGGCCTGACGGTCGCCGGCTGGCGCGATGTACCTGTCGATCCCTCCGTGCTCGGTTCCATCTCTGAATCCAAGCGCCCAGATGTACTGCATGTATTCGTCAACGCGCCAGCGAATCTGACCGCGCGCGAATTCGACACGCGCCTGTACATCGCCCGTCGCGTAGCCGAAAAGCGTCTGGCCGACGATCCGGTGTTCTACGTGCCGTCGATGTCGGCTCAGGTGATTTCATACAAAGGGCTGATGATGCCCGACGATCTCGCCGGTTTTTATCTCGATTTGCAAGACGAGTCGCTCGCGTCCTCGCAGTGCGTGTTTCACCAACGTTTCTCCACCAACACTTTCCCGGAATGGCGTTTGGCGCAACCGTTCCGCTATCTGGCGCACAACGGCGAAATCAACACGATTCGTGGCAACCGTAACTGGGCGCTGGCGCGCTCCAGCAAGTTTGAAACGCCGCTGATCCCGGACATGAGCCTCGTCACTCCGCTGGTGAATACGACAGGTTCCGACTCCTCCTCCATGGACAACATGCTCGAAGCGCTGCTGGCCGGTGGCGTCGACATGCTGCGCGCCATGCGCATGATCGTGCCGCCTGCCTGGCAGAACGTGGAGCACATGGATGCCGATCTGCGTGCGTTCTACGAATACAATTCCATGCATCTGGAACCCTGGGATGGTCCGGCCGGTATCGTGATGACCGACGGCCAGACCGTGGCCTGCGCCATGGATCGCAACGGCCTGCGCCCGGCCCGCTGGGTCATCACCAAGGACCGTCACATCACGCTCGCCTCCGAAATCGGTGTCTGGGATTACGATCCTTCCGATGTCGTGGAAAAGGGGCGCGTTCGCCCCGGTCAGATCGTCGCCGTCGATACGGCCAAAGGCGAGTTGCTGGCACCCGAGGCCATTGATGATCTCATGAAAGGTCGCCAGCCCTACCGTGCCTGGCTCAAGGCCCATGCTGTGCGACTTGCCAGCGCGCTCAACGAGGGACCACTCACCAGCCAGCCCTTCGATGTCGATACATTGAACCAATACGAAAAAGAGTTCCTGCTCAGCTTCGAGGAACGCGATCAGGTCATCCGCGTCATGGCGGAAGATGGGCAGGAGGCGATTGGCTCGATGGGCGACGATGCGCCGATGGCCGTCCTCTCCCAGACCCAGCGCTCGCTGTACGATTATTTCCGCCAGCAATTCGCACAGGTGACCAACCCACCGATCGATCCGCTGCGCGAAGCCATCGTCATGTCGCTTGAAACCTTGATCGGGCGCGAGCGTAACATCTTCGCCGAGACGCCCGAGCATGCGCATCGCCTGCAACTGGAAACGCCGATCCTCAGTGAAACCAAGTTCCAGGCACTGATGACGCAAACCGATCCCGACTTTGCGCCATGCCGCATCGACCTGAACTACCCGGTCAACGAAGGCCTGCAATTGGCCATCGAGCGGGTCTGCGACGAAGCGGTCGCCCAGGTTCGCGCAGGCAAGGTCATCATCGTATTGTCGGATCGTGGTATCAGCGCCGATCGCCTGCCGATGCACGCCTTGCTCGCCACCGGCGCCGTACACCATCGCCTTATCCACGATGGCTTGCGCACCGATGCCAACCTCATCGTTGAAACCGCCACCGCGCGTGACCCGCACCACTGTGCCGTTCTGTTGGGTTATGGTGCCACCGCCATCTATCCGTATCTCGCCTTCGAAGCCATCGAAAACATGCGGCAAACGAATCAGATTTCGGCTGAAACCAGCGAAAAGCTCGCCAGCAACTACATCAAAGCGCTAGGCAAGGGCCTGAAAAAAATCCTCTCCAAGATGGGGATTTCCACCGTGGCCAGCTATCGCGGCGCCCAACTGTTCGAAATCATCGGTCTGGCGAGCGAAGTGGTCAACCTGTGCTTCAAGGACACCACCAGCCGGATCGAAGGCGCGCGATTTGTCGATCTCGAAGCCGACCAGAAAATCCTGCACCGTGAAGCCTCAATCAAGAGCAAGCGGCGACGTCAGGGTGGCCTGCTCAAATACATCGACGGCGGCGAGTACCATGCCTACAACCCGGATGTAGTGCAAACCCTGCAACAGGCAGTCAACACCGGGGATTTCTCGCTGTGGCAGCGGTATTCGGCCCATGTGAACCACCGCCCGATCGCCACCTTGCGCGACTTGTTCGATTTGGCACACGATACCCAGCCGATCCCGATCGATGAAGTTGAATCACTCGAATCCATCATCCGCCGCTTCGACTCGGCGGGCATGAGCCTCGGTGCACTTTCACCCGAAGCCCATGAAACGCTGGCAGAGGCCATGAACCGGCTGGGCGCCCGTTCCAACTCGGGCGAGGGTGGTGAAGATCCGGCCCGTTACGGTACGGCCAAGATGAGCAAGATCAAGCAGATCGCCTCCGGGCGGTTTGGCGTCACCCCGCATTACCTCGTCAATGCGGAAGTGCTGCAAATCAAGATTGCGCAAGGGGCCAAACCCGGCGAAGGCGGGCAGCTACCCGGCCATAAGGTTGATGCGTTTATCGGACGCCTGCGCTATGCCCGCCCCGGTGTTGCCCTGATCTCCCCACCACCGCACCACGACATCTACTCCATCGAAGATCTGGCGCAGTTGATTTTCGATTTGAAACAAGTCAATCCCACGGCATTGGTGTCCGTCAAACTCGTCTCCGAACCGGGTGTGGGCACCATCGCGGCCGGTGTCGCCAAGGCTTATGCTGATCTGATCACGATTTCCGGCTACGACGGCGGCACCGGTGCCAGCCCGCTCACTTCGGTGAAATACGCCGGTTCACCGTGGGAACTGGGGCTGGCCGAAGCGCACCAGACCCTGCGCGCGAACGACCTGCGCGACAAGGTTCGCCTGCAAACCGACGGGGGTCTCAAAACCGGCCTCGATGTCATCAAGGCTGCCATTCTGGGCGCGGAGAGTTTCGGTTTCGGCACCGGCCCGATGATTGCGCTGGGTTGCAAGTATCTGCGCATCTGCCACCTCAACAACTGTGCAACCGGTATCGCCACGCAGAACAAGGTGCTGCGCCTCGATCACTTCAAGGGTAATGTCGAAAAGGTGATGAATTATTTCCGCTTCATCGCCATGGAAGTGCGTGAGCTGCTCGCACAACTGGGCGTGCGCTCGATCGATGAACTCATCAGCCGTACCGATCTTTTGAAGCAACGCAAGCCGCAAACCGAAAAGCAGGCCAATCTCAATCTGGATGCGCTGATTTCTGATGGCGGCCTGATCAGCGACGCCGCCACCTGCTGCATCGCGCCGCACAACGCCCCGCACGATCAGGGCGAACTTGCAGAAGAGATCGTGCGGCAGATTCTGCCCGCCATCGAAGCGAAAACGGGTGGTGAATTCAATTTCAACATCAAGAATATCAACCGCTCCATGGGTGCCCGCATCTCCGGCGAAATTGCCAAACGCTACGGCAATCTCGGCATGGTGGATGCGCCGATTCACCTCAAATTCACTGGCATTGCCGGCCAGAGTTTCGGGGTGTGGAATGCAGGCGGCCTGCACATGACGCTCGAAGGCGATGCCAACGATTATGTCGGCAAAGGCATGGCCGGAGGTGAACTTGTCATTTACCCGCCCAAAGGCAGTACCTTCGCCACCTTCGAAACGCCCATTATCGGCAATACCTGCCTGTATGGCGCCACGGGTGGTCAACTCTACGCCGCGGGCCAGGCGGGCGAGCGCTTCGCTGTTCGCAACTCCGGCGCCGTTGCCGTCATCGAAGGTTGCGGCGACCACGGTTGCGAATACATGACCGGCGGCATCGTGACCATTCTCGGCCGCACGGGCATGAATTTCGGCGCCGGCATGACCGGCGGTTTTGCCTATGTGCTGGATGAAGCCAACGATTTCGTTGACCGCTACAACCATGAGCTGATCGACATCAATCGTCTGCAAGCGGCAGAACTGGAAAGTCATCGCCAGCACCTGCGTAGCACGTTGGAAACCCATCTGGCCAAAACCGGCAGCGCACGGGCAGCGGAAATTCTGGAATACTTCGAACTATTCCTGCCCAAATTCTGGCTCATCAAGCCCAAGGCAACCGACATCCACGATTTGATGGCCACGCTGGTCAACGCAGCTTAAGGCACATCCATCCAATTGAAGCCCAGCTCATTTCGGCCTTGATTGGATGCTTTTTGAATCCACTTTTTCCGGCAAGAAGATCGAATGACAACCACCTTCGTCATCGCTACGCACAATTTAGGCAAACTCCGTGAATTCGAAGCCATGCGCACTACACTCATGCCCCGCTTCTCTGCCTTGGCCAATATTAAATTTGTGCCACTGACCGATTGGGCTGGCGAGCCGCCTGAGGAAGATGGGGAAACGTTTTTCGAGAATGCCCTGATCAAAGCACGCTCGGCGGCGGCGCTGACCGGGTTACCTGCCATTGCCGATGATTCCGGGCTTGAGGTCGTCGGGCTTGATGGCGCACCCGGTATTTATTCGGCTCGTTACGCAGGGCCTGAAGCGGACGATGCCGCAAATAATCTACGACTTTTACAGGAACTCGCGAAACGACCGTATGCCGATCGCACTGCGCGTTTTGTCAGCACGCTCGCCATGGTGCGAACGGCAGATGACCCCTTGCCCATATTGACCGAAGGCTTCTGGCAGGGTGAAATTGTGGATACACCCCGCGGCGCGACCGGATTTGGCTATGACCCCCTGTTCTTCGTACCCGATCGCAACTGCACGGCGGCGGAGCTACCTGCCAGCATCAAAAACCGCATCAGCCACCGCGCCCAGGCGCTGATTGAATTGATGCGTCAGTTAAGCAATATGCGTTTCTAATGCAACTGCTGCAATTCACCGAAAATCCGCCGCTGGCGCTTTATGTCCACCTGCCTTGGTGCGTAGAAAAATGCCCTTACTGTGACTTCAATTCGCATGGGCTCAAAGGGAACGCCGTACCGGAACGCGATTACATAGATGCCCTGTTGCGCGATTTGGAACGCGAGCTGCCGCTGATCTGGGGGCGTCCGATCGAAACCCTGTTCATGGGTGGTGGAACGCCGAGCCTGTTCAGCCCGGAAGCGATCGATCGCCTGATGTCCGGCTTACGTGCGCTGCTCGATTTGCGGTTTTGCCGTGAAGTGACCATGGAAGTCAATCCGGGCACGGAGATGGCCGGACATCTGGCCGATTACCGCGCCATTGGCATCACACGGGTTTCTATCGGGGTTCAGAGTTTCAATGAACGACATCTGAAAAAGCTGGGACGCATTCATGACGCCAAGGCCGCCTTTCGTGCCATCGAGGCCGCCCATGATGCGGGGCTCGACAGTTTCAATATCGATCTGATGCATGGCCTGCCGGAACAATCGGCCGGGGAAGCATTAGCGGATCTGCACACCGCCATCAGTTTGCAGACGCCGCATCTGTCCTGGTACCAACTCACGCTGGAGCCGAACACGCCGTTCGCTGCCCACCCGCCCGCTCTCCCCGATGATGAAACCATGGATCAAATACAAACGCAGGGTTTGGCCGCCTTGCATGAGGCAGGATTAGTTCAGTATGAAGTGTCCGCCTACGCACGCGACAACCATCAATGCCAGCACAACCGCAACTACTGGGAATTTGGCGATTATCTGGGCATCGGCGCGGGTGCACACGGCAAGATCACGCTGGCCGCTGAAAACCGCATCGAGCGCCGGGAGCGTGTGCGTCATCCGAATGAATACCTGGCCAAAGCAGGTTCCGATCAAGCCATCACCGCCCACAGTATTCCAACCGATGAGCTGCCGTTTGAATTCATGCTCAACGCCCTGCGCCTGACCGATGGCTTTGACGTACCGCTGTTTGCGGCACGTACCGGCTTACCGATCAAGGTCATCAGCGATACGCTGCACCAACTCGAAAAAGAAGCGCTGATTCGCTGGGATATCACCCGCATCGCCCCGACGCCACGCGGCACACGCTATTTGAACGATGTGCTGCTGCGCTTCCTGCCTGACTGACGGAGCAGCTTCCAGACTTATTCGGCCTTGGATTTCTTCCTGGGGCGCTGCCAGCCACTCTTCATCACCTGGCGGGATCGCGCCACGGCAAGGTGGCCCGACGGCACATCCTGAGTGATGGTTGAACCCGCGCCGACGGTGACCTCATCGCCCAAATGCACCGGGGCGACAAGCTGGCTACTGGAGCCGACGAATACCTGGTTCCCGATAACCGTTTGATGCTTATTGGTACCATCGTAGTTACAGGTGATGGTGCCCGCGCCGATATTGCAGTCCGCGCCCATCACGGTATCGCCGATATACGAGAGATGGTTGACTTTGGAACCGGCGCCGATGCGGCTGGCTTTGACTTCAACGAAGTTACCGATCTTGCTGTGTTCCGCCAATTCGGCGCCGGGCCGAAGTCGTGCATAGGGGCCGACCTCAACGCCTTCACCCAGGGTCGCACCCTCCAGATGACTGAAGGCACGAACACGCACTCCGTTGCCCAGGGTGACATCGCGCAATATGCAATTGGGTTCAATGACGACGTTGTCGCCCATGCGCACCTGCCCTTCGAACACGACATTGATATCGATCTGGCAGTCCATGCCACAGATGACGTCGCCACGAATATCAATCCGTGCAGGATCGACAATCGTCGTCCCCGACATGGCCAGTGCCTGCGCTTGACGAAGCTGCCAGGCGCGCTCCATTTGGGCGAGTGCCCAACGGTCATTCACGCCCGCGACCCGCAACGGATCGGGAGCAAGGTGGGTTGCGATGGATTTTCCCTCTTCTGCTGCCATTTGCACGATATCGGTCAGGTAGAGTTCGCCCTGAGCATTGTGTGGCTGAAGTTTCGGCAACCACGTGCGCAAGGCATCCAAGCTGGCGACCAGCATACCGGTATTGATCTCGGTGATGTTCTTTTCGTCTGCACTGGCATCGCGTTCTTCACGAATGGCGATCATGCGTTGTTCACGATCACGGATGATCCGACCGTAGCCACTGGGATCGTCCAACCGAGTGGTCAATACTCCGAGGTCCGCGGAGCGGGCGGAATCCAGAAGCGATGAAAGCACATCGACATCAAGCAAAGGGACATCACCGTACAACACCAAAACCCGGTCATCGGTCTGAGCTTGGATATTCGTAACTGCACAGGCCACTGCATGCCCCGTTCCGCGCTGCTCTCCTTGCTCTACCCAAGAAACATCAGGGCGTGGGCAGTGCTGGCGAATATGTTCTGCGCCATACCCGATAACAACGTGCAAGGAAGCAGGATCCAATGATTCGGCTTCATCGAGCACACGTTCCAGCATCGACCGACCGGCCAAGGGATGCAGAACCTTGGGTTTGGTCGACCGCATTCGAGTGCCCTTTCCAGCGGCAAGAACAATGATGTGCAGGGATTGAGTGGACATAAACACCTCAATGTAGAGAAGCGAAAAAAAGGAGCCAAGACGAATGTCCGGGCTCCTTTATCAAATTGCGAATTACTTACGTGGTTTGCGCACGAGATTCACAATGAGCAATTGGTCGTTAGTGACGTCCGCTGCCCAAGCCTCGCATGGAACGCACCCATTTGAGTCGTTCTTCTGCTTCGATCATGACTGATTGAGCAGAAGTAAAGTCCAGTTGGCCGCGTTGCTCATAGTCCGCGATCATGGCGGATTCCTCAGACAGTTGCGCTTCGAGTTCAGCCGCATCGATACCCTGTGCATCCGCTTCTGTCAGTGCCCAGTCCGCAATAATGCTGACAACCATCGGTTGCACTTCGAGCACACCGAAACCAACAAAATAGCGCACAACCGTACCATCAGGCTGATGAACACGAACCTCGCCGGGACGAAGAATGGACAAAGTCTGCGTATGCAGGGGTGTAATACCCATCTCGCCCGCTTCAGTCGGGATGGACACAAACGTGGCCTCGCCGCTGAAAATAGGCTTCTCCATACTCACGATGTCAACACGAATGGTCATAGCCATGTCGTCTCCTCCAATTAAGCTTTGGCGGCGAGTTTCGCAGCTTTTTCGACCGCTTCGTCAATCGTGCCGACCATGTAGAACGCCTGCTCCGGCAAGTGATCGTACTCGCCAGCCACGATGCCTTGGAACGCGCGAATGGTTTCTTTCAGTGGAACATAACGGCCCGGCGCGCCAGTGAATACCTCGGCCACGAAGAACGGCTGAGACATGAAACGCTGAATCTTACGTGCACGGGATACCGTGGCCTTATCGTCGTCAGACAATTCGTCCATACCGAGAATCGCAATGATGTCTTTCAGTTCTTTGTAGCGCTGCAGGGTCTTCTGTACCGAACGAGCCACGGTGTAGTGGGTATCGCCAACAACTTGCGGGTCCAACTGACGGCTTGTGGAATCCAGTGGGTCAATCGCCGGGTAAATACCCAGAGAAGCGATATCGCGTGACAGAACCACGGTTGCATCCAAGTGAGCGAAGGTGGTCGCAGGAGATGGGTCGGTCAGGTCATCCGCAGGGACGTAAACGGCCTGTACGGAGGTGATTGAACCGGTCTTGGTGGACGTGATCCGCTCTTGCAGAACGCCCATCTCTTCGGCCAGCGTCGGCTGGTAACCTACCGCAGAAGGCATACGACCCAACAAAGCGGATACTTCAGTACCGGCCAGGGTGTAACGGTAGATGTTATCGATAAACATCAGCACGTCACGGCCTTCGTCACGGAAGAATTCAGCCATGGTCAGGCCGGTGAGCGCGACGCGCAGACGGTTTCCCGGCGGCTCGTTCATCTGGCCATAAACCAGGGCCACCTTGTCCAGAACGCCACCATCCTTCATCTCGTGGTAGAAGTCGTTGCCTTCACGCGTACGCTCACCCACGCCCGCGAACACGGAATAACCGCTGTGCTCGACGGCGATGTTACGGATCAGTTCCATCATGTTGACGGTTTTGCCCACACCGGCGCCACCGAACAGACCGACCTTACCGCCCTTCGCGAACGGACAAAGCAAGTCAATGACCTTGATACCGGTTTCCAGCAGTTCGGTGCTGTTCGCCTGTTCATCAAATGTTGGCGGCTTGCGATGAATGGACCACTTCTCGTCACAGGCAACGTCGCCTGCGTTGTCGATCGGGTGACCCAACACGTCCATGATCCGGCCCAGCGTGCCTTTGCCCACGGGAACCTGAATCGGCGCACCGGTGTTGATGGCGGTCATGCCGCGCTTCAAACCGTCGGATGAGCCCATGGCAATACCACGAACAACACCATCGCCGATTTGCTGCTGCACTTCGACGACCAAACCGGTTTGTTCGATCTTGATCGCGTCATAGACCTTGGGAACCGCATCACGCGGAAACTCGACATCGATGACGGCACCGATGATTTCGACAATTTTTCCAGAACTCATGTCTGTACCCTCAAATATAAAAATGGCTTTCCGTTGCGCGGTTAAACCGCAGCTGCACCGGATACGATTTCCGAAATTTCTTGCGTAATCGCGGCTTGACGGGCCTTGTTGTAGACCAGCTTCAATGACTTGATCATATCGCCGGCATTGTCCGTCGCGTTCTTCATCGCAATTCGACGCGCGGCCATTTCGCAGGCTACGTTTTCGATTGCACTGGCCACGATTTGCCCTGTGATATACCGCTTCAATACGGCAGCAAGAACGGCGTGGGAGTCTGGTTCGTACAGATAATCCCAGTGGTGCTTGAGTTCAGCGGACTCTTGGTAAACCAAGGGTGCGATCTGCTCAACCATCGGGCGCTGTACCATCGAATTCACGAAGGAATTACGCGCCAATTCAATCCGGTCAACCTGACCCTGCTCAAATGCTTCCATGGCGGCGTTGATGACACCGCGCATTTTGGCATAGCTAGGTTTGTCACCCATGTGCACGACCGAAGCGCGCACATTGCCACCGTAACGCTTGAAGAACGCACGGCCTTTGGTGCCAACCGGAATGACATCCACTTCAATACCATTGCTCTGGTATTCCTTGATTTTAAGGAGCACCTGCTTAAGTAGATTGACGTTCAAACCACCACACAGACCGCGGTCGGTTGTGACAACAATCATCAATACGCGCTTCACATCCCGCTCGACCATCAGGGGATGACGGTACTCAGGATGCGCGTTGGTGATGTGGCCCACCACCTCAAGAAACTTCTCGGCATAAGGCCGGGTCGCTTCCATCGCTTCCTGTGCGCGCCGCATCTTGGATGCGGCGACCATTTCCATCGCCTTGGTGATCTTGCGCGTGTTCTGCACGCTCTTGATCTTGGTGCGAATCTCTTTGCCTACGGCCATGACATCGCCCCCTGATTAATAAACGCCCTTCGCCTTGAAGGTTTCGATCACTTGCTTCAATTGAGCCGCAATTTCATCGCTGAAATTACCGTTGTCCCCAATCTTCTCGGCCAAATCTTTGGCATTGGTGGCAGCGTAGTCGTGCAGGGCGGTTTCGAAATCGTTGATCTTTTCAACGGCGATATCGTCTAGGTAACCTTCGTTTGCAGCGGTCAAGGACAGCGCCATCTCAGTCACGGACAACGGCTTGAACTGCTTCTGCTTCATCAACTCGGTCACGCGCTTGCCGCGTTCGAGCTGCTTGCGGGTTACTTCGTCGAGATCGGATGCAAACTGCGAGAACGCCGCCAATTCACGATACTGCGCCAGGTCGGTACGAATACCGCCGGCCAGTTTCTTGATCGCCTTGGTTTGCGCCGCACCACCAACCCGCGATACGGAGATACCCGGGTTGATCGCCGGACGAATGCCTGAGTTGAACAGATCGGTTTCCAGGAAGATCTGACCATCAGTGATTGAGATCACGTTGGTCGGTACGAATGCAGAAACGTCACCACCTTGCGTTTCGATGATCGGCAGCGCAGTCAGTGAACCGGTCTGGCCGGTCACTTCACCTTTGGTGAACTCGGCAACGTAGTCGGCGTTGACGCGGGATGCGCGTTCCAGCAGACGGGAGTGCAGATAGAACACGTCACCCGGATAGGCTTCACGACCTGGTGGACGACGCAGCAGCAGGGAAATCTGACGATAAGCCCAGGCTTGCTTGGTCAGATCATCATAAACGATCAGGGAGTCCATACCGCGGTCGCGGAAGTATTCGCCCATGGTGCAACCGGCGTAGGCTGCAAGGTACTGCATGGCCGCAGGATCAGATGCGGTTGCGGCAACCACGATGGTGTATTCCAGCGCGCCATACTCTTCTAGCTTACGAACAACGTTCGCAATTGAAGAGGCTTTCTGGCCAATCGCCACGTAAACGCAGAAAACACCTTTGCCTTTCTGGTTGATGATGGTGTCGATCGCCACGGCCGTTTTACCGGTCTGGCGGTCGCCAATGATCAACTCGCGCTGGCCGCGACCGATGGGAACCATGGCGTCCAACGCCTTGATGCCGGTCAGCAGCGGCTGGTCAACGCTTTGACGCTCGATGACGCCCGGTGCAATTTTCTCGATGGGTGCAGTCATCTTCGCGTTGATATCGCCCTTACCATCGACGGGCTGGCCCAGGGTGTTCACCACCCGGCCCAGCAGTTCTTTACCTACCGGAACTTCGAGAATACGTTGGGTGCATTTGACCTGATCACCTTCGCTCAACTGGTCGTAGCCACCCAGAACAATGGCACCAACTGAATCGCGCTCAAGGTTCATCGCAACGGCAAAGCCGCCGCCCGGCAACTCGATCATTTCACCGAGCATGACGTCGTTGAGGCCGTGAATTCGCAGAATGCCGTCGCTGACAGAAACGATGGTGCCTACGGTTTGCGCATCCGCACTTTGATCAAAGTTCTCAATGCGTTGCTTGATCAGACTACTAATTTCAGATGGATTGATCATATGATCTCCTTAGCGACTCAACTGAGTGGCAAGTTTTTGGATACCGCCGCGCATGGAACCGTCGATCACCAGATCACCCGCACGAATAATCGCACCCGCAATCAGCGAGTCGTCCGTTTCGGTAATCAGGTCAATCGTGCGATTCAATCGCTTGTTGAGCGCCGATTTAATGTTGTTGATTTCGCTTTCGGTCAGGGGATAAGCAGATACGACAGTCGCCGTCATCCGTTGCTCGGCCTGGGCACGAAGCAGCTCAAACTGATCTGCAATCTCCGGGAGGATCGCCAGCCGACCATTTTCGCCTAACAAACGCACGAGGTTGATGGCCTGCGGATCCAGCTCACTGGAAACCA
Source organism: Halothiobacillus sp. 15-55-196 (assembly GCA_002282715.1). Classification (GTDB taxonomy): domain Bacteria; phylum Pseudomonadota; class Gammaproteobacteria; order Halothiobacillales; family Halothiobacillaceae; genus Halothiobacillus. The sequence continues at coordinate 18,108 of NCKC01000016.1, forward strand.
CGGCCAGAAAACCCCGGGTGCGTTCTTCAGAAGGACGGGAAATGTCCGCAAGAAACCGATCCATGTCCGGGTTCTGAACGACTTGCGCCAGGAACGCGAGATTTTTGGACCAGACCTCCGCTACAGCGGGTGTCGAGCAAAGCTCATGAATGGCCTTGGCGTAGGATTGTGCCACTTGGATATTTTCGGACATACGATTACCTCTATATCCTTAAATGTGCGCAATCAGATCAGCCATGGCCGCTTCGTGATCCTTGTTCGTCACTTCACGCTTCAGAATGCGTTCGGCTCCGGTAACTGCAATAGTAGATACCTGAGTACGCAGGACCTCTTTGGCGCGATTTACTTCGCGATCGATCTCAGCGGATGCCTGAGCCACGATGCGCTCAGCTTCTGCTTTTGCATTGACACGGGCATCTTCAAGAATCTGATTGGCGCGCGAATTGGCTTGAGCCACGATATCGTTCGCTTTTTCCTTCGTTTCGCGCAGCATTTCGGCCGAACGCTCTTGCGCGAGCTTGAGCTCATGCTTGCCGCGCTCGGAGGCTGAAAGACCGTCGGCAATCTTCTGGCGACGCGCTTCCATCAATGCGGAAAGCGGCGTCCAGAGGTATTTGCTGACCAGCCAAACCAGCACCACGAAGGCGATAATTTGAGCAACCAGTGTGATATTAATGTTCACAGCATAACCTCGATTGTTGCAGTTTCATGGGTTGGGCCCTCAGCCGAACGGCCAGGGCAAGCCCCGGCCATGTGGATCCGGCCCGGACGAATTAAATTGCACCAATCGCAGATTTCAGTGCACCAACGAATGGGTTGGCGAACAGGAACCACATGGCGAAGGCCAGAATGATGAACGGAAATGATTCCATCAGGCCCGCGAAGATGAACATGTTGGTCATCAATTGAGGACGCATTTCAGGCTGACGTGCGATGCCTTCCAGCGTTTTGGAGCAGATCAAGCCCCAACCAATGGCAGAACCCAAACCGGCCGCAGCCAGAATCACACCAACGCCTACAGCTGTGTAGGCATAAATTGTCGCGAGCATATCAGGGGTCATTTATATTCTCCTCAGTCGAACAGTTAAAAAACGAAACAAAAAAACAAAAATTAGTGCGAATCCGCGTCGATGTGCGCCATGCCCAGATACACGATGGTCAACACCATGAAGATAAAGGCCTGCAACGATATCACGAGGATGTGGAAGATCAACCACGCCAGATCAAGCACCACTTGCAGCGGGAACCAGATCAGCAGGCTGGCGCTAACCGTCGCACCCAGTGTCAGCAAGGCAATCAGCATGAATACCAGCTCGCCGGCGAACATGTTGCCGAACAGTCGCAGACCCAGACTGATTGGCTTGGCCAGTTCTTCGATCAGCGTCATGATGATATTGACCGGAATGAAGAACTTGCCGAAAGGATGGAACAGAAACATCTTGATGTAACCGCCAAACCCCTTCACTTTCAGGTTGTAGTAAACCGTCAGCATGAACACGACTAGCGCCATGGCCAGTGGCGTGTTCAGATCCGTGGTGGGGACTACCTTGAGGTAGTTCACGCCCAGACCATGCGCAATAGCGGGGATAAGATCGATCGGGATCAAGTCCATGAAGTTCATGAGCCAGACCCAGATCAGGATGGTCAGTGCCAGCGGCGCGATCAGTGCAGGCGCCTTGCCGCCAAATGAATCCTTGACCTGATTGTCGACGAACTCCAGAACACCTTCGACCGCATTCTGGAACCGACCAGGCGTTTCTGTACGCAGGTTTTGGCCAATTTTCATGGCGACAAACAGAATCAGACCACCTAACAGGAAGCTGAAGATCAGGGTATCGATATTCAGTTGCCAGAACCCTTGACCCACCGATAAGTTGGTCAAGTGATGCTGGATATACTCAACCGAGCCGCCGCCGGTATTTTCTGTAGCCACACGAGTCTCCTCAATCCAAGTTTAAATCTATTTGTATTAATCCGTTTTGCTCACGGGCCTGCCGGAATCACGCCCGCGAGAGGCCAACACACCCACAATCATCACGCCGACAAAGCCCGCTACCGTATACAGGGCCGACAACTTCAACCCGCCCAGCGCGATGCCGAATAATACGAGAACCAGAACAAACCGAACCACCGCACCGACATACATCACGTTCATGCTGGTCTGCGGTGATTCAACCGCAAGTTCACTTGCCTTGCGCATGGTATAGCCCAGCACGAGCATCAGGGTGATGGCAATCAACGAGCCACCGACCACCCCATAAAACGAATCACGCCCCGCGTACACAAAGGCCAGGACCGCGGAAACCGCGCCCACAACAAGCTGGGCAATCAATACCACTCTACCCCGCCGGGCAATGCCGTCAGACATCACGGTCATGTGCGCCTGCCTGCATGAGCCGATGCGCGTTGCGCATACCGCCAATAAAACCCAGAAGGCCGCCCAGCAACATGGCAATGGGCGCTATGTCGAGCCAGCGATCAACAAGAAACCCAAGCAGCAGACCAGCGATAACGGTTGAAGCAAATACGTTGCCGGCCCCCACGTTCATCAGGCCACGCAGTCGAATGGCGAAATAGCCTTCCTGCTTTTTACTTTCGGGCTTAGCCCCTTGTTTTTGCTCGGCCATGACGCTTCTCTGTTTCCGACGGCCAAAATTTGGTGGCTAGTGTACCGGCATATTCAAGCGTCAACAACTGTTGGCAAGGCTACCTGAATACAGTTTGTTGAAGTTTAACCTGCACTCAACCCTGCTCCTGTAACAGTCGATCAAGGATGCGACTCAATTGGCCCGGTTGGTCGAAACGAAGTTTGAGCCGACCGCCGCCGCGCGCGTTCTGCACCAGATCGACCTGCACACCCAGCGCATCTGAAATCTGACGCAGCAATAATGCCGTATCCGGATCGGCAGGGATTGGCTCGGGTGGATTCAAGGTCGACTCGTTCAATTTTCGCACCATGCCTTCGACCTGACGAACCGTCAGTGCCTTGGCCACGATTTTTTCTGCGAGCAGGGGCTGTTGCGCCATCGGCAACCCGGCCAACGCCCTGGCGTGACCGGCATCCAGTTGCTTGTTCTGCAAGAGTTGCCGCACCGGTTCGGCCAGATCGAGCAGGCGCAGGGCATTGGACACGACCGGACGCGAAATACCGAGAATATCGGCGACCTGCTGGTGCGTCATCTCAAATTCCTTGATCAGTCGCCGCATGGCTTCGGCCTGTTCGATGGGGTCGAGATCTTCGCGCTGAAGATTTTCTATCAGGGCGAGTGCGGCCGCCTGATGGTCGTCGATATCCCGAACAATGGCGGGGATTTGCTGCAATCCGGCCAATTGCGCAGCACGCCAACGACGTTCGCCGGCGATCAGTTCATATTCGCCCGAACGACGACGCAGCACCACGGGCGCAATGAGCCCTTGCGCCCGGATCGAATCGGCGAGACTGCGCAAAGCATCCTCATCAAAATGCTTGCGCGGCTGAAACGGACTGGGGTGTATCAACTCAAGCGAAACGTCGCGCAGTTGGGCGCCGGGATCGTCCTTTGCTTCACTCGAACGCAGCAAAGCGTCCAGCCCCCTGCCCAATCCTTTCTTTTTGACTGTCATCTGATGCCATCCATTCTCGAATCCGTTGATATTGAGACTATTGCCCGGCGCGCTGTTCAGCGCGCTCGACCAATTCATGCGCCAAATCGGTGTACGCCTGGGCGCCTGCCGATCCGCGGTCGTAATACAAGGCGGGCAGGCCATGGCTGGGCGCCTCTGCCAGGCGCACATTGCGCGGAATGAGCGTGCGGAACAACTGATCGCCAAAATGGGCCTGCAACTGTTCGGAAACCTGCTGAGCCAAAAGATTGCGGGCGTCATACAAAGTACGGAGCACACCGGCCACGCCCAAGGCAGGCTGCAAGGCCATTCGCACCTGTTCGATCGTTTCCAGCAGCGAACTTAGGCCCTCCAGCGCAAAGTATTCGCACTGAACCGGAATGAGCACATCGTCGGAGGCCACCAGGGCATTGATGGTCAGGGTGTTGAGGGCGGGCGGGCAGTCGATCAGCACGAAATCGTAGTTTGTCAGCAGCGGAGCCAGTGCACGCCGGAGCTTCATTTCTCGACCGATCCGGCTGACGAGCTGGAATTCGGCACCCGCCAGCTCGATATTGGCCGGCAATAGATCAAATCCCGCGGGCTCGCTTCTGATAATGACATCAGAGATGGATGCTTCATCCAGCAAAACATCGGCCATGGTTAGCGCAAGACCGGATTTATCCTGCCCTGCGCTGACGGTGGCGTTGCCTTGCGGGTCCAGGTCGATCATGAGCACGCGCTGCCCGATGGATTGCAGTGCGGCCGCCAGATTGACCGCGGTGGTGGTCTTGCCCACACCGCCTTTTTGATTGGTGATGGCGAGCGTCCAGCTCATAATTGCGCCTCTCGTTGATAAATCAGTAAATGACGCGCCGCATCCAGTGCGGGAACAGATAGCGGGATGGTTTCCCGACAAATGAAACCATCCGCAACGGCTTGCTGCTCGCGCTCATCAAGACGCCCTTTCATCGCAAGCCACTCACCTCCGGGGCGCACGAGATGGCCGGTCAGGCGCAGAAAATCTGCCGTGGATGCGAACGCACGCGATATGGCCTGATCGAACGATGAAGCGGGTACTTCTTCGACCCGTGAACGCAGCACGGTCACATTTTCGATCGCCAGTTCACGCACGGCCGCTTCAGCGAATCGGGTCATTTTCAGGTTGGAATCGATAAGTGTCACGCCTAGAGTTTCATCGGCCAGCGCCAACAGGATACCCGGAATGCCGGGGCCGCTTCCGACATCGACCAAACGCCCCGCCGACTTCACCCAAGGGCGCACGGCCAAGGCATCCAGTACATGACGCACGCGCATGTCCTCGAGATTGCGTACGGCTGTCAGGTTGTAGGTTCGATTCCACTTGGCCAGCAAATGAATATAGGCCGAAATACGCTGCGCACTGCGAGGGGCTATCTCCTGCTCCATCGTTTGCACGCCCTGCTCGATTTGATCGGCATAACGCATGACCATCGCGTTATCAGACGACAATGCAATCAAGCCGATGCCGCCAGCAGGCTTCGACGCTTGAGATGAACCTGCAACAAGGAGATGGCCGCCGGCGTGACGCCGGGAATGCGTCCCGCCTGACCCAAAGTGCTCGGCCGCTGTGCTTCAAGCTTGCTGCGCACTTCGTTGGAAAGTCCATAGATCTGGCTGTAGTCGAGATCGTCCGGCAAAACCTGCGTTTCCTGCTTCACGGAACGGCTGACCTCGTCTTTCTGACGATCGACGTAACCTGCATATTTTGCTTCGATTTCAATCTGCTCGGTCACGGCAGCGGGCAAGGGTGATTCCGGAGCCAGGCTAGGCACTTGGGCCAACTGCTGGTAATCCATTTCCGGACGACGCAACAGATCCAGCGCATTGACGCCTCGACTGATCACACCGGGCAAGCGGGACACATCGGGGTGATCGGGATGCACCCAGAGCGCACCGAGTCGCGCCTGCTCGCGCGCGATGGCTTCCATTTTTTCGTTGAACGCACGCCAGCGCGCCTCATCAACCAGACCCAGCGCATGGCCGATCGGCGTCAGACGTTGATCGGCATTGTCTTCGCGCAGCATCAGGCGATATTCGGCCCGACTGGTGAACATGCGGTAGGGCTCGAGCGTACCTTGAGTGATCAGATCATCGATCATCACACCGGCATAGGCTTCGTCACGCCGTAACGTCAGCGGTTCGCGTCCCAGCACCTGTGCCGCCGCGTTGGCGCCAGCCATCAAACCCTGGGCACCGGCTTCTTCGTAACCGGTCGTGCCATTGATCTGCCCGGCAAAGAACAACCCCTCGATGGCGCGGGTTTCCAGCGTGGGCTTCAGGCCGCGCGGGTCGAAAAAATCGTACTCGATGGCATAACCGGGGCGGGTGATGACCGCACGCTCGAAACCTCGGATCGAGCGCACATAGGCCAGCTGAATATCAAACGGCAGGCTGGTTGAAATCCCGTTCGGATAGATTTCGTTCGTGGTCAACCCTTCCGGCTCGACGAACACCTGATGGGAGTCCTTGTCGGCAAAACGGTGGATCTTGTCTTCGATGGACGGGCAGTAACGCGGCCCCACCCCTTCGATCACACCCGTGAACATGGGGGAGCGATCCAGGCCGCCGCGAATGATTTCGTGCGTCCGCTCGTTGGTATGGGTGATGTAACAATTGACCTGCTGCGGATGATCCTTGACCGATCCCATGAACGAGAATACCGGCTCCGGCGTATCGCCCGGCTGGACTTGCATGACAGACAAATCAATCGAACGGATGTCGATGCGTGGCGGTGTGCCGGTCTTGAGTCGTCCAACACCCAGAGACAACTCGCGTAGGCGATCGGCCAGCCGCTGCGCCGGAGGATCACCGGCGCGTCCGCCCTGATAATTGTTCATGCCGATATGAATCTGTCCTGCCAGGAAGGTGCCTGCCGTCAAAACCACCGTCTTGCCGATAAATTCGATATCGGCCTGAGTTCGAATACCCGTCACCCGGTCGCCTTCGAGCAGCAGGTCATCGACCGCCTGCTGGAACAGCATGAGATTCGGTTGGTTTTCGAGCATCTGCCGGATGGCAGCTTTGTAGAGGATGCGGTCTGCCTGCGCGCGGGTGGCGCGCACGGCGGGGCCTTTGCGGGCATTGAGGGTACGGAACTGAATCCCGCCCCGGTCAGCCGCCAACGCCATCGCGCCGCCCAAGGCGTCGATTTCCCGCACCAGATGGCCCTTGCCGATACCCCCGATGGCCGGATTGCAGCTCATTTGCCCGAGCGTTTCGATGTTGTGGCTGACGAGCAGCGTATTCGCACCCATGCGGGCAGCCGCCAGCGCGGCCTCCGTACCGGCATGGCCGCCGCCAACAACAATCACATCAAAAACGTCTGGATATCGCACGATGCTCTCCGGAAAAACGAGCAGAAATCAAACATTGCTTGCCGACCACTCGAATCGAACTGGCCGAATTTTACGCGCAAGCGGGGCCAAAATCGAGCAAAACCCCATAATTAAAAAAAATAATTGTGAAAAAACAGCCTGATAGATGCTACCGGCACAGACTCACCAACACCAAATTTTATACCCGCCACCGTCGAACAGTTCATCGCGGTAGGCACAAAGACCCGCGAGCTCATTCTGCCGGGTGCTTTTATGACTACCCACTTTCGTGCAGAATGATCGGTCGGTCGGCGCGTCGCCTACCGACTCCCTTATGGGTGGTAACAGCCCGAATGCACTACCCCGCCGAATTAGCGGGTTTACGCAGAATTCGCACGAATAGTTAATCATAATCAATCACTTGAAACATACAGGAAAGAATGAACACACTGACCGAATCTCGGATTTTTTCTACGCTTGTCGCCCTCGGCGCGGCTTTAATCACGGCTCTGGCCATCACCCAAATCCAATCCGCCCAACTCATTGAATCCAATCTGCTGCGTTTTATCGCAACCGCCGCCGTTATCTTCATCGTTATTCTTTTGAGCGGCCTGCTGCCGCGCAAATCCGTTTCCGGCAACGAAAAACCCGCCGAAGCGACACCCGTTCGCGAAGTCGGGCACGTCAAATGGTTCAACACCGACAAGGGCTTCGGCTTTATCGTGCGCGAAAACGGCGAAGATCTGTTCGTCCACTTCCGTGCGGTCGGCGACGGCTCGACACTGCAACTCGTCGAAGGCCAGAAGGTCGAATACCACATCGGCCAAGGTCGAAAGGGGCCCCAAGCCGAGCAGGTCGTGGTTCTGGATTGATACGCGTCAAATGCCGGTGCAGCAGGCCGGAATATGCGCCCGGATCATGTCGCAGAGCAAATCCACCGCCGCGCCGCGTGCAAAACGAGCTCGGCTGGCCACGGCCACATCACGGTAGGGAACGGGTTCGGCGAAAGCGAGATAGCGGATCAAATCACCCGCATTTCCGCCTTGCGAGATATTGGATGAACACGGCAGGACGGTAATTCCCGCACCGGAGGCGACCATCATGCGCATGGTTTCTAGGGAGCCGCCCTCCAGCGTTTTTTGCAAGCGCCCCGTGTTGGCAGGTTGCGAGCACTCCGGGCACATGCTCAAAACCTGTTCCCGGAAACAGTGCCCCTGCCCCAGCAGCAACAGATCCTGCTCTGCCAGAGTTTCTGCCGAAACCGCCTTCGCCGAGGCCAAAGGATGGTCACTTGGCACCGCCACGGTGAATGGTTCACGATACACCGGGCGGACATCCAACTTCGATGCCAAAAAAGGCAACGACAACACCACGGCATCCAGCGCCCCCTGTTGCAATTGATAGACAAGATCATGGGTAAACCCTTCGACGATCTCGATCGGCATGCGGGGTGCACGTTTATGCAACGCCGGAATCAATGAAGGCAACAGATACGGCCCGATCGTGTAAATCAGTCCGATTCTCAAGGTGCCGACCAACGGATCCCTGGCAGCATCGGCAATCGCCTGGAGCTGCTCAACCTCCTGGAGTATGCGCGTGGCCTGCTCGATGATGGCTTCGCCGCGCGGCGTGATGCGCAATTCCGTGCGACTTGCGCGCTCGAAGATCTGCACATCCAACGCTTCTTCAATACGCTTAACCCCGACACTCAAGGTGGGCTGACTCACAAAACACGCCGCCGCAGCCCGGCCAAAATGGCGTTCACGCGCCACGGCCACTATGTATCTCAGTTCAGTTAAGGTCATGCGCATTGTCTCGAAAGTGGAAAAATGACGGAAAGAATTGGCAGAAATCGCAGTTAAAACTTGCAAAGCGACTCCACCCCATGAACAATTATCAACCACGGCGCATCCATGATCTATATTCGTGGGCAATCATTGACACCAAGGAGTATCACCGTGAGCGACAAAATCGCCTATGTTAACGACAGTAATTTTGACCAAGAAGTCCTGAAAAGTGACCTGCCGGTATTGGTGGACTACTGGGCGGAATGGTGCGGCCCTTGCCGCATGATCGCACCTATTCTCGACGAGATCGCCGATCAATACGATGGCAAAGTCAAGGTTGCCAAACTCAATATCGATGAAAATCCGGAAACACCTCGTCAACATGCCATTCGGGGCATCCCGACACTGATGCTGTTCAAAAACGGCAAGGTGGAAGGCACTAAAGTCGGCGCCGTTTCCAAATCACAACTCACCGCGTTCATTGACGGCGCACTGTAAGCCTTAATAGATTCGGCCTGGTTTCGGCTCTGCCCGTTGGCATCGGGTCGGAACTGTGCCAAAATCAGCAAATAATTTCCCAAGTTGCGATCAATTTCGCGTTTCTCGGCGTGTCCGCCAATTAAAACTCTTCCCTCACTCAAGCTTTCCCAAGCTCACATCCATAGCTGAATCAATCTAAACCGATGAATCTCACCGAACTCAAAGCAAAACCCGTTGCCGATCTTCTGGCCATGGCAGAATCTATGGGCATTGAAAACATTGCCCGCACCCGTAAACACGACGTGATCTTTGCATTGCTCAAAGCCCACGCCAAGACGGGTGAATCCATCTTCGGCGATGGGGTACTCGAAATTCTGCCCGATGGCTTCGGATTCCTGCGTGGGGCGGACAGCTCGTATCTTGCGGGGCCTGCGGATGTTTACGTATCCCCCTCGCAAATCCGCCGATTCAACCTGCAAACCGGTGACACCATTGCCGGTACCGTACGGTCGCCGAAAGACGGCGAGCGGTATTTCGCGCTCCTGAAAATCGACACCATCAACTTTGAACCACCGAATATGGCCAAGGGCAAGGTGCTGTTCGAAAACCTGACCCCACTGCACGCCAACCAGCGGATGCGGATGGAGCGCGGTAACGGTTCCACCGAAGACCTGACCGCACGGATCATCGATATCGTATCGCCGATCGGTAAAGGCCAGCGCGGCCTGATCGTCGCGCCACCAAAAGCGGGTAAAACGATGCTGCTGCAGAACATTGCCCAGAGCATCAGCGCCAATCATCCTGAGTGTGATCTGATCGTACTGCTGATCGACGAGCGCCCGGAAGAAGTCACCGAAATGCAGCGTACCGTGCGCGGCGAGGTCGTGGCGTCCACCTTCGACGAGCCTGCCACCCGCCATGTGCAGGTTGCGGAGATGGTCATCGAAAAGGCCAAGCGACTGGTCGAGCACAAGCGCGATGTGGTCATTCTGCTCGACTCCATCACTCGTCTGGCGCGCGCCTACAACACCGTTGTCCCTTCATCGGGCAAAGTGCTCACCGGCGGTGTGGATGCCAATGCCCTGCATCGCCCCAAACGCTTTTTCGGTGCGGCCCGTAATATCGAAGAAGGCGGCTCGCTCACCATTCTGGCCACCGCACTGATCGATACCGGCTCGAAAATGGATGAAGTCATCTACGAAGAATTCAAGGGCACCGGCAACATGGAGCTGCACCTCGATCGACGGATAGCCGAGAAGCGTGTGTACCCTGCCATCAACATCAACCGTTCGGGCACCCGCCGTGAAGAGTTGCTGACAGATGCGGAAGAACTCCAGAAGATGTGGATTCTGCGCAAGTTCCTGCACCCGATGAGCGAACTCGAATCCATGGAGTTCCTGCTGGACAAACTCCTGAAAACGAAGACCAACAACGAGTTCTACGATTCCATGCGCCGCGGCTAACCCCCGCCAGCAGTAAAAAACCCCGCCATGCGCGGGGTTTTTTTATGGCCTGTATCCGCGGCGTTATTGCGGCTGAATCAAGGTGATCCCTTTGGGCAGCGCGGTTTGGTTTGCTGCGATATACGCGTTCAAACCGTCACGTTCGGCATCACAGGCAGGTAAGGCGATAATCTGATCGGCCAAGTTACTGAAACTCACCTGGATATCGCCGTGGAAAAACCATCCACCCACACCTTGGGCATGGGTTTTTACCAGCTCATAGGCGCAGGCGGATTTTGCGATTTTATCAATCACGACCGTGGTGCCATTGACCGAAATCGTTGTGGTGTAGGTATGTCCTTGATCCATATACGCATCCATCAGGAACAGCTTGTCCCAGGCGCGCGGGTTTTGTCCGCTCAAAATCGCATTTTCCATAAATTCTATATGGCTTTTGAGATTATTGGCTTGTTCGGTGGTTTGCGTGGAAATTGCCCAACGAACGCTCATGTTCGCATCATCGAAGCTGGCCGCCGGTGAATGCGAGGTACCCGTTTCGCTATACGCTGCGTAATTGGTCCCAAGATAGGAAATGTACGATTCAGTCGGTGCTTTTGCCGCCGTTACGCCCGAAGTCGTTTGATCAGGCTGGGCTGCGGTAAAAATAAGGGCAATGAGCGGAGCACGATACGATTTGTTCACGGTTAATTCCTCTGGTTGATGGGGTGACTGGGATTGATGCTCAATCAACCCAGCTAATATCAACCAAAGGTGTGTCGCGCGGCTTTCTTACTTGTTACGGTTTGCAACCTGCATTTCACGCCGAACGGCCCGCCAGCCGATATCGTCACGATAGAATCCACCATCAAAGTCAATCGCCTTGACGCCCGCATAGGCAGCCGCTTGGGCTGCGCGCACCGTGTCGCCCAGCGCCGTGACACACAGCACGCGCCCTCCGGCGGTCACCACGTCTTGGCCCTCGGCGCGCGTACCGGCCTGGAATACCTTCACGTTGCCCGGCACGGCATCCAACCCTCGGATCACATCGCCGGTTCGCACGTCAGCGGGATAGCCGTGCGCCGCCATGACCACGCCAATCGCCGTTTGCTGATTCCACTTGCACTGCACTTTATCCAGGGAACCTTCGATACCCGCTTCCAGCAGATCGACCAGATCGCTATCGAGGCGCAGCATGATGGGCTGGGTTTCGGGATCACCAAAGCGACAGTTGAACTCCAGCACACTGGGCCACCCCTCGTCATCGATCATCAGGCCCGCATACAGGAAACCGGTATAGGGAATGCCATCGAGCGCCATGCCCTTGACGGTAGGCTCAATGATCGTTTCCATCACCACTTCGGCGATTTGCGGGGTGACGACCGGCGCAGGAGAGTAAGCCCCCATGCCACCGGTATTCGGGCCGGTGTCGCCACTATCGCGCGCCTTGTGATCCTGGCTGGTTGCCATCGGCAGGATATTGCCACCATCGACCATCACGATGAAACTTGCTTCCTCGCCGCTCAGAAAAGCCTCAACCACGACACGCGCGCCTGCTTCGCCAAATTGCCCACCCAGCATATCGCTGATAGCCGCCTCAGCTTCTGCAACCGTCTGGGCAACGATCACGCCTTTACCCGCGGCCAGACCGTCGGCCTTGACCACGATGGGCGCGCCGTGTTCGCGCACATAATCAATGGCCGGCGCCGCTTCGGTAAACACGCGATAGGCGGCTGTAGGAATACGATGACGAGCCAGAAAATCCTTGCTGAATGCCTTTGACCCTTCGAGCTGAGCCGCTTGTCTGGATGGTCCGAAAATCGGCAGACCGGCATCACGGAAGCTGTCGACAATGCCCAGAACCAAGGGTGCTTCCGGCCCGACCACGGTCAGGTCGATTTTTTCACGACCGGCAAAGGCAAGCAGTTCGGCAATGTCGGTTGCGCCAATCGAGATGTTTTCACACTTGGCCTCGGCCGCTGTTCCCGGATTCCCGGGGGCAACAAACACCCTGGATACGCGCGGCGACTGCGCCAGCTTCCACGCCAGTGCATGTTCCCGACCGCCACTACCAATGACTAAAACTTTCATATGCGCCTCGATTCGAATCCTATGGAAGCTCTGATTCGATCAGAGGTTCCCTATCTAAAACACAGTAATTGGACGACATTTTGCCACAGGCACCAGCAATCTCTGATTTAATCTGAGATGCCCGGTGGCACAGGGAAGTGCCGCCACAAACAAACACGCACGTGAATGTTTGTGGAGAAAATCAAAAATTTTAAATTTCGTCCTCAGAAAACGTCAGGATGGCGTTTTTTGAGAAAACACAAGATATCCGCCCCATGATCGACATTGTTTTATTTGAACCGGAAATCCCGCCGAACACCGGCAACATCATCCGCCTGTGCGCCAACACGGGCGCGCGGCTGCATCTGGTCGAGCCACTGGGTTTTTCGATGGAAACCAAGGCACTGCGGCGGGCGGGGCTTGATTATCACGAGTTTGCAGAAGTGACGGTCCATGCGAACTGGGCCGCTTTACACACGGCTTTGAGTGGGCGTCGGCTGTTCGCACTCACCACCAAGGGGGGCACCCCGTTTCACCGCACCCGGTTTGAAGCTGGCGACGTGCTGGTTTTCGGGCCGGAAACCCGTGGCCTGCCGCCTGAAATATTGGCCGAGTTTGAACCCGGTTCACGCCTTCGCCTGCCCATGAAGCCCGACTCCCGCAGCTTGAACCTGGCGAACACCGTGGCCATTGCCGTTTACGAAGTCTGGCGGCAACTGGATTTTGCCGGAGCGACGGATACCGACCGACCATGACATCCCCTACCCTTGAACTCACCCCCATCGCAACGATTGATAGTCCGTTCAAGAGCCGTTTCGGCATACCCCGGCAATCGGGGCTGGTGCCCGACGCCATCGGCTGGATCGCGCCACACGCACCCTGGCATCGCGCCGAGGCTTGGGCGGGAATCGAACAATACACGCATCTGTGGTTGATCTGGCAGGTGCATGATCGGCCACACCAACCGGTGTCCAGCGTGCGACCACCGCGATTGGGCGGCAATGCCCGCCTCGGTGTCTTCGCCACGCGTTCGCCCGCGCGCCCTAATCCCTTGGGGCTTTCCTTGGTGCGTTTGCTCGCGGTCGAACACCATGCAGGGAGGGTACGGATTCGTGTCGGCGGACTGGATTTGCTCGACGGCACGCCGATCATCGACATCAAGCCGCATATCGCATTCACCGACTGCCCGGCTGATTCACACAGCGGATTTGCGCAGAACGAACCCGAGCGGTTGCGGGTGGATTGGTCCACCTTGCCGAGTGGCGAAGCGCCCCGGCTCACCGACCATCAGCGTCTGGTGATCACGCAAACCCTGTCGCTTGATCCAAGACCGGCGTTCCATGACGATCCCGAGCGGGTTTATGGTTGCCCATTGTTTGAATTTGATGTGCAGTTTCGGGTCGAGAATGGCACGTTATTTGTGCTTGGCCTGAACCCTTTGCCTTGAACCCACCACAATCAAATCTCCTGATGGCGGGGTTCACGTGCCAGAATCTGGCTGACGGCCTCCCGCGCCAGAACCCCTTCGTAGAGCACCTGATGCACCGCATGCACAATCGGCATGTCCACTTGGTATCGCGCGGCAAGACGCTCGCCTTCGGCGGCCGCGCCGATTCCTTCGACGGACTGGCCGATGGCCGCCACGGCCTCTTCACGGGTATATCCCTGTGCCAACTTCAGACCGAAGCGGCGATTGCGCGACTGATCGTCCGTACAGGTCAGCACCAGATCGCCCACGCCCGCCAAGCCCATGAACGTTTCCGGTTTGGCGCCCGCTGCCGCGCCAAGGCGCATCAACTCCGCTAACCCCCGGGTTATCAGGGCCGCGCGCGCATTGGCACCAAAACCAAAGCCATCGGCCACTCCCGCCGCAATGGCCAGGACATTTTTGAGTCCACCGGCAATTTCGACGCCGATGACATCGTCGGTGGGATAGGTACGCATGGTTGGATTGCGTAGCGTGGCGGCGATCCGTTCAGCCGCTTGTGCGTGCACGCTGGCCACGGTAATGGCGGAGGGTTTTGCCGTGGCCACTTCATGCGCGAAGGTCGGGCCGGATACCGCGACAAAAGGGTGTTCGGGAAGGCAGGAGGAAACCATCTGACTGATTTGCCGCCCGGTACCCTGCTCAAAACCCTTGGACGCGTTCACGACGATGGCATCGGCAGGAAACTGTGCGGCGTGGTCACTCAGAAAATCGGCCAGCACCTTGGTCGGCAACACCAACCAGACCTGCTCGGCCGCGTTTAACGCAAGCGGAAGATCAGCGGTGATCTGCAAGGATGCGGGAAAAGGGCAATCCGGCAAATATCGTGCATTCACGCGATCCTGCTGGCTGCGCTCGGCCAACCCGAAATCGCGCGCCCAGAGGGAGACATTGTGCCCGTTCCTGGCCAACACAATGGCCAGCGCGGTACCCCAGGAACCTGCGCCCAGTACCGCGATTGACGCTCGAGCACTCATTGCAGAACCTTACTGCGGACGCCCCTGCGCCTGTTCGAGCTGCTCCTGGACATGTTGCGAGTACAGTTGATCGAAATTGATCGGCTGCAGGACGAGTTGCGGGAAGCCGCCTTTCATCACCAGATCAGAGACGGTTTCCCGGATATAAGGCTGCAACAGGTTAGGGCAGTACGCACCCAAAATCTGCTGTGTATTGGCATCGTCAAAACCGGCCACGGTAAAGATGCCCGCATATTGCACTTCGGCCAGGTAGATGGTTTCCTCGTTGTGGACAGCCGTGGCCGTGATGGTCAACGCGGTTTCGAACACACCCTCACCGAGCTTGCGCGCGTTGTTGGCGACCTGAATATTGACCTCGGGAGACCATTCTGTCGCCACGAAAATATCCGGTGCCTGCGGGGATTCGAACGACACGTCCTTCAGATAAATCTTCTGAATCGCAAATTGCTGTTCTACTGCCCCGTCCTGCGCGGCGGCGTGATCGTTATTGGTCTGTTCGGCCATGGAAACAACTCCCTATGTATGAGATAAAAATAAAACCGTTATAACCGGTCGTTATGCCAACCGGATGACAAATGAAATTTCAGAATTAGAGCACGCCCTGCTGTTGCAGCCAGCTTTCTAAAGCCTGCAGCGGCATGGCGCCGGACGTGCGCGCCACTTCCTGCCCACCGCGGAACAGGACCAGGGTCGGAATACTGCGAATGCCGAACCGTGCTGCTGTTTGCGGCGCCTGTTCCGTTTCCAGTTTACCGACCCGCAACTTGGTTTTCTGCCGGCCGGCCAACTGCGCGAACACGGGCGCCATCATCTGGCAGGGACCGCACCACGTCGCCCAGAAATCGACCAAGACAGGTAAATCATTGCGGCCGATCTGGCGCGCGAAATTCTGATCGGTCAGGGTGATGGGCTGACCCGAAAAAAGCTCGGCACCGCACTTGCCGCATTGGCCACTGCCTTTACGCTCACCGGGAATGCGATTCACCGCATCACATTTAGGGCAAACAACGTGTATGGAAGAAGTTTCGCTCATCGCCTTACTCCGTCAATTCAGGATTATTCGTGTACATCAGGTTGTACATCAGGCTGAATATGGGGGCGGCTGCGTTCGTTTTCCAGAAGGGCGGGCAATTTTCCTGAGCTGACGAGTGCAGCAAGATCGTCATAGCCACCCACATGGGTCTGGCCGATGAAGATCTGCGGTACGGTTTCGCGCCCGGAACGCTGCTCCATCTCTGCGCGACGGTCCGAATGGAAGTCCACTGATATCGTCGAAAACTCAACACCTTGCTCTTTGAGGAGCCGTTTGGCGAAATGGCAGTAGGGGCAAAAGGCGCTCAGATAAACTTCGACGGTGGAGTCACCGGACAAAGTGTCTGCAAAACTTCCTGTCTGCTCACTCACAAAAACAGATCCGATGCTATTTACGGACAACGGGAAATTTTTCGGCCTTCCATGCCATAATCCCCCCCGCAAGATGGCCCACTTGCGTGAAACCCGCCTTCACAAACATGTTGGCCGCCGAGGCCGATCGATTACCGGAACGGCAATACAGCAGAATTTGATCGTTCTTGTGCTTTTCTAATTCCGGCAATTTGCTCGCCAGGGTGCCCAACGCGACATGGCGCGCGCCTTTGATATGTTCTCCGCGGAACTCATCTGTTTCTCGCACGTCGATGAGCAACACGTTCTCGCGGCCGATCAGACGGGCAAACTCGGCGGCGCTCATATCGCGGAATTTTTTCATTCCCCGCGTCATTTCGTTACCCAAAAGCAAAACGATCAGCACCAAAGCAGCCAGAGACAAGGCCCAGTGCCGCATCAGAAAGTCGATATATTCCTGCATCATTTACCCTTTAAACAGAATTCGAAGCGCGTAAAGCCAGTCAAAAGGCTGGTTATTGTGCGCGGCGCACACCCAGCTTGGCCAGAATCGAATCCATAGGACAAAAACGGGTAATGCCGCTCTGGAACAGGTTCAGGCCAACAAACGCGGTCAACCACAGCCAGCTTGGCTTCGCGAGATCGACCTGGCCAGTAGCATGCGCCAATATCAATGAGAGCAGAATCATCAACCCTGCCATAATACGAACGATACGATCAGTCGTCATGTCAAAAACCTCGAGAGTTGGAAAACGCGCACTAAAACCATCTGAGACGCGCTTTTGCTATCAATTAAAGGGGCAAAACACTTCCTGCATCATGCTGATCAAACGGAGCGTGCGGGCATCGGATACCCGGTAGAAGACGCGGTTGGCATCTTTGCGGGAAGCCAGGATACCTTTGTCGCGAAGAATGGCCAGATGCTGGGAAATATTACTCTGGGTCGTGCCAACGGCATCAACGATTTCCTGAACATGCAGTTCGCGATCGCCCAGCACGCAAAGAATCTTAAGGCGCAAGGGATGTGACATCGCCTTGAGCGAACGCGAAGCACGGTCGATATCTTCCGTCCGGGCCATCAAACGTTCAGAGCCACACTCATTCATTTCAAGGTTCATTCGCGATTCCTAGCAAAAAAGTTTCATTTTTTCGATATGCTACCAGACTGATGGCGCTTTGGAATTCAGCGACCCTGTTATGGGGTGGCTCAAAGACTCGCCAACAACCTGTTATTGAAAGCATACTAACTATTTTCGATCCGTCTGTCGTGGAAAATTGGAAATTTAACGCCATTTTGAGCAACAACCCAAGCAATGCCTTATTTTTCCCGATTTAAATTACAAGCTCGTCACCGGAAAACCTACTCATTCCAGTTCAGCGCGCGCGCATTGAGCTACCCTGCCGCTCTGTTTTTCTTTGTGGCTTGCATACTCGGTCAAAACGTCCACGCCGATAGTCCAAGCGCGCTGAAGCAGGCCATTGACCAGCAAAAATCGGCCTTGAGCAAAACACGCGAGGCACAGGATGAA
Organism: Halothiobacillus sp. 15-55-196; assembly: GCA_002282715.1. Lineage (GTDB taxonomy): Bacteria > Pseudomonadota > Gammaproteobacteria > Halothiobacillales > Halothiobacillaceae > Halothiobacillus. The sequence goes on from NCKC01000016.1 coordinate 36,197, forward strand.
ATCAAAAATCATCTTAAGGCCACTCAGGCTAAACTGGATGAGACTGAAAAAGCGCAAAAAGACATCGAAGATCATATTGAGGCAATCGAGGCGCAGAAATCCGATCTCGAAAATCGAACCGCGCAATTGGCCACTGACATAAAACATATCAAGTCACAAATTAACGATAGCCTGAGCGTGGCCTACCTGCTGGGTAATCAGGCGCCGATATCGACGCTTTTGTCCCATGATGACGCATTATCTTCCCAACGTTATCTGTACTACATCAAAACTCTGGTCGCTCAATCGATTGGACAATTAAACGCGCTTAAACAGGCCGAACAGGCTCAAATGGAAAACAAAAAGGCTCTGGAAAACAAACAAGCCGAGCTGAACCAGGCGGAAATGCAACTGGCCGCAGCCCTTGCGACGCATCAGGCGCAATTGGCCGAGCAGAATCAGCTGCTCCTGAAACTTAGCCAGCGCGCCAATGCGCAGTCCCATCGACTGGCTGAACTCCTTGCTCAGAAAAAAGAACTGGACGCACGGATAGCCGCCCTGAACGCACAAGCAGCAAAGGATCGTGCTGAGCAGGATCGTCGCCGCAAGGAAGCCCATCAGCGCAAATCCCAACCGCCAGCAGATGACACCGACAAGCCCTCGGGCGCGTCAAGCGCCCCGGATGAAGACCTCAAAGGCGGCATTCCTGTTTCCGGGCGCATTGTTCGCAGCTACGGCGCGCCCATTGCCGAGGGCGATATGCGCTCACAGGGCATTCTGTTTTCTGCGCCCTCGGGCACGTCGGTTAGGGCCGTCGCGGCGGGCACTGTTGTCTTTGCCGACAGCATGAAAGGCTGGGGTAATCTGGTCATTCTCAGGCATGCCAACGGCTATCTGTCACTGTATGCCCACAACAGTGAACTCAAAGTCCGGACTGGCATGCGGGTAAAACAAGGCACCGTACTGGGTCTGAGCGGTCAGATTGAAGGTCGTGAAACGGGTATGTACTTTGAAGTGCGCAAGGGGAACGACACCATCAATCCCCTGCGCTGGGCACCGTACCGGTCTCTAAAACGCTAAGTTGCGCGAGGACAATGGCGACAAAATCGGTATCAGTCCGCCTGTTGGGTAAAAAGCTTGCTATGCTTTTGCAAGCTTGACGCGCGGCGTTGAACGTATGTCCTATTCAACAGTCTCAGGCATGATTTTCTGTATGCACGGGAATGGATTCCGCGAACCAACGCGCTTGATGTATCGCCTGTTTGTTTTTGTTTTGGAGTAAAAATGATTATGGCTCAGTGGTTACGTAAAACTTCTGCCCTTGGCGTTGCCGCCGTTTTCGGGTTCTCTGTGGCGATTGCCGTTAACGCGCTTGCTGACAAGGATCAGGCCACTGATTCCAATATTCCGCTGAGCGAATTACGTACATTCACCGATGTTTTGACACGCGTGAAGGCGGACTACGTTGATCCGGTCACCGACAAGACCCTGATGGACAATGCCATTCGCGGCATGATCGATCGCCTCGACCCGCATTCGAATTATCTCGACAAGGCCGAGTTCAAGGATCTCAAGGAAACCACGACCGGCAAATTCGGTGGCCTGGGATTGCAGGTCGGCATGAAGGACAAGGTGATTACCGTCATCGCCCCAATCGACGACACTCCGGCACAAAAAGCCGGTATCAAGGCAGGCGACAGGATCGTCAAGATCAATGGTGAGTTCACCCAGGGTCTTGACCTTGAGAGAGCAGTGAAACAGATGCGCGGCGATCCGGGCACGAAAATCACGCTCACGCTGGTTCGCGATGGCGTCGACAAGCCGTTTGACGTCACACTCGAACGCGCCATCATCAATGTCAAGTCGGTCAAGGCCCGTATGCTCGATCCGAACTTCGGCTACGTGCGCATCGCCCAATTCCAGTCCGACACGACTGAGCAGCTGCATGATGCGCTCAAACAACTGATCAAGGACAACGACAACAAACCGCTCAAGGGTCTGGTGCTGGATCTGCGCAACAACCCCGGCGGCGTGCTACAGGCAGCCGTCGGCGTGGTGGATACCTTCGTCAACAAGGGTCTGATCGTATACACCAAGGGACGCGTCGAAGATGCGCAGATGAGCTTCAAGGCGCATGAGGGCGACATGCTGAACGGCGCGCCCATCGTGGTGCTGGTGAACGGCGGCTCGGCGTCGGCATCTGAAATCGTTGCCGGTGCCCTGCAAGATGACAGCCGGGCATTGATTGCCGGTGAACGCACCTTCGGCAAGGGCTCGGTTCAGTCCATCATGCCATTGACCAATGGTGGGGCGCTGCGCCTTACTACCGCCCGCTACTTCACGCCCTCGGGCCGCTCGATTCAGGGCGAGGGCATCAAGCCGGATGTCGAAGTGCATCAGCTGAAAGTTACCGATATCGACAAGGTGTTCTCCATCAAGGAAGCCGATCTGGCCGGTCACATCAGCAACCCGACCAAGCCAGATCAAAAACCGGCTGTCCAGCCGATCAAGCAAATGATCGACACAGACGGTAAGCCTTTGGTAGAAACGGATTACCAGCTCTACGAGGCGCTCAATCTACTCAAGGGCATGTCCATCGTCGCGCATCGAGATCGGGAATCCACAAAGTAAGTCAGGATGTCGAACATTCAAACCGAATGGGAGTTGTCTGACACATAATGTATCTTGCTATTTATTTTCGGCCCGCCTAAAGGTAACTTAGGGAACCTCTGATTGAATCCCCCCAAATCAGATAAACTAGCGTGAAACCATCGTGTTAGGTGCCGGATCGATGAAACAGACAAGTTTTGCCTCGCTG
>NCKC01000099.1 GCA_002282715.1 Halothiobacillus sp. 15-55-196
TAGAGCTTGGCTTCGGTGCCCGTATTGAAACCATCAACGCCGTCGAGGCTTGGCTGGGTTCCCTGCCCGGCCACAGCCAATACAATGTGCGCCGCCCGCTGCTGCACACCCTGAATTTATCTGACATGCTGCCGATCACCTCAGTATGGGCAGGCAGTGAATTTAACCCATGCCCGTTTTATCCCGAGCAGTCACCCCCTTTAACCTATACGGCCACCACGGGGTATACCCCGTTTCGCCTCTCGCTGCATGTGGGTGATGTGGGGCACACCCTCATGCTGGGCAAAACCGGCGGCGGTAAATCGACCGCGCTGGCCTTCCTGGCCGCCCAGCATTTCCGTTACCCCGATGCTCAGGTATTCTCTTTTGATAAGGGCTATTCGGGCTTCGTGCTCTGCAATGCCGCCGGTGGCGAGTATTACGACATTGCCGGTGAAGACAGTGAACTGGCCTTTTGCCCGCTGGCGCAAATCGACACAAAAGAAGAACAATCGTGGGCAGTTGAATGGGTTGAAACCCTGCTTGTCCTTCAGGGCGTCACGATCACCCCCAATAATCGCAGCCTGATTTATGACGCCGCGCAACGGTTAAGCCATAGCAGCGTGCGCACCCTGACTGAATTTGTCTCGCAAATTCAGGATGTCGGGATGCGCAGTGCCTTGAACTACTACACCGTGGCCGGGCCACTGGGTCATTTGCTGGATGCTGAAAAAGATGGCCTAAAAAACAATCGCTACCAAGTGTTTGAGATGGAACATCTCATGAATATGGGTGAGAAGGCCGTGATTCCCGTTTTGCTTTACTTGTTCCGTCAAGTCGAGCGGCGCTTGGATGGCCGCCCCACCTTAGTGTTCATCGATGAAGCTTGGCTTGCACTCTCGCATCCGATGTTCCGCGAAAAAGTGCGGGAATGGCTCAAAACATGGCGTAAGAAAAACGCCGCTGCCGTGTTGGCCACGCAAGAACTGGCCGATGTCATGAACAGCCCGATCCGGGATGCCATTCTCGCCAGTTGCCCGACCAAAATCTTGCTACCGAACCCCGAGGCACAAGAACCGGCTCAACGCGAGTGGTATCACGAAATCGGCCTGAATAATCGTGAAGTCGAGATTTTAGCCGGCGCCACACCGAAACGGCATTACTACTACAAGTCACCCAATGGGCGACGGGTGTTCGATCTGGGATTGGGTTCTGTCGCGCTTGCATTCACAGCCAAATCCAGCCCAGAACACATCAAGCAGGCACGGGGTATGATTGCCCAATACGGCGAATCATGGCCAGCCCACTGGCTCGATCAGCACGGATTGAGCGACTGGGGGGATTATTGGCGGGAGCTTTAACCTGCTTCAGTGGTGTTTAGTGCCGTCATTCTGTAAATCGGCTTCGAGCACCATCCGCACATAACGGGCATAAGGGATGCCCTTGGCCTTGGCCTTCGCCCGAACTGCATCCAACAAAACAGCGGGCAGGCGCATGTTCAGTGCGGCGTCTTTTTGTGCAATCTCAAAACGCATCGGCTTGAACTCCGACAGGTCGTACTCCGATAAGTCAGCCGTTGCCACAAAGTGCTCTGCTTCTTCATCGCTACGCAATGACGGTATTGGCTTATTTTTGACTTTCATAGTGGATAATCTCCTTTTGGTGCATGTAGCGGGCGCTGATAGGGCGCAGCTTGGTCGAGCCTGCGATTTCCCTGAGCATGAACACCACGAACACATAACGGCCCGCAGCTGTCTTGCCGATGGCTCGCATACGCGGCTCGTTAGGGGCCGGGTCGGGCATCACGACGGGTGAGCCTGAAAAGACCTGTTCGATTTCCTCACGGCCTACGCCATGCTTTCCGCACTTAGGCCAGTTACCCTCATCCCAGTCGAACCCGGCTATTTTCATGATTAGATTGTAGTCAATTGTGTAGACAAAGGCGAATTATGGTCAACTCATAAAAACCGAATTCCGAGACCGCTTGTTAGCGTGTTCCTTGTCACCAAACAAGGAACATCGCCATGAAACCAAAATTCCATCTGATTGCTGTTGCCTTGGCAATGGCTTCCCTTACTTTCCTGAATTCGCCGATCGCCAGCGCCAGTGGCGTCGTTGCTGGGGCGACGGAACCCACTCAGATCATGAACAACATTGAGTTGGTGGCGAGTAATGTCAAAGAAGCCGAACAAATTTCGAATCAGTTGACGCAGATTGCGAACCAAATTCAGGCTTACCAGAACATGGTCACCAATACCTTGAATATCCCGAACCAGATTTGGCAGAACGCCGACGGTTTGTTGCAACAACTGGTTGGGGTGGTCAATCAAGGTCAGGCGCTGGCCTTTTCAGCCACTAACATCAACAGCCTGTTTCAGCAAAAATATCCTGGTTACACGCCACCGCAGGACTTTGCTGCCTCTTATCAGCAACTGAATGAAATAACCTTGGACAGCATCCGAGGGGCATTGAATGCAGCCAATCTTCAGTCAAACGAGTTTACTTCGGAGCAGGGCGCTCTGAATGCCATCGAGGCGCAGAGTCAAACCGCCCAAGGGCGGATGCAGGCGATACAGGCAGGCAACCAGATTGCCATGGCCCAAGTGCAGCAAATGCGCAAGATGCGCGCCTTGCAGATGGCGCAGA
>NCKC01000100.1 GCA_002282715.1 Halothiobacillus sp. 15-55-196
AAATTAAATGCGCCATGGGTTAAATCCAATACGGGATGCGGGTGCGGCGGGTGTGGAACAGCCAGAGGGTCACGAGCCAGCCGATCACCGTCATGCCCATCAATACGGGCCACACGAACCACGGACTCGGATGCCCCAAGAGTGGATCGCGCACGGCGGTGATGAAGTAACTGAACGGGTTCACCCAGATAACCCAGCTGCCGACCCCCAATTGCTCGGCTTTGAACAATACCGGCGACATGAAAAACAACAGCGGCATGAAGTTGGCAATGGCCGTTTCGGTATCGCGATAACGGGCGGCAAACATGCCGATAAAGAGGCTCATCCAACTGAGGTTGAGCACAGTAAGCAAAAAGGCAGGCAACGCCAACCATGCGCTCCAATGCCATTCTGGCGGGTAAATGAGGAACACGATCACAATCACGACTGCGTTATGCGCCAGGTTGATCAGGTGACGCAGGATAAGTTTCAACGGGTGAAAAAACATCGGCAGCTGCACATTGCGAATGAGCTGCGCGTTCTGAATGAATACCTGGCTACTTTCGGTAATGATTCCGGCGATAAAGCCCCAGAGAATCAAACCCACGGTGAGCAATGGGATGAACTGCGCCTTGTCCATTTTGAACAGGGTGCTCCAAACGAAGCCCAACCCGCCCACACCAATGGCGGTGCCCAAGGTAAGCCAAAAGGGCCCCAGCATACTGCGCTTGTAGCGTGCCTTGGTATCACTCCAGGAAAGAAACAACGCCGCGGGCATATTGGCCAACGCGCGAACGATATCGGATCGGGTATCACCGGAACGGGTATTCATACGGGATTCTTATTGAACGAAAGACAGCATGATAGCGGTTTATGCCGGGGTTATAAACCAAAAATCAAAATCAGAAACTGAGATGAAATAGAAGGCAGAGAGCTCAGACACTGCCTTCCTGAACGAACAACTGCCACCACTGATCACGAGTGGATTTACGTGTTTTAGACTGATACATGGTGGCATCGGCCTTGCGCAGTAGGGTGTCGCCGTCCTCACCGTCTCTGGGGTACAGGGCGAACCCGCCGGATAAACCCACGGTTGCCAGCCGATTCGGGGCTACTTCAAAGCCTTGTTCAACCGCTTCGTGCAGGCGGCTGAGCGCCAACTGCAAATGGGCTATGGCATGATCCGGATCAATATCGCCGATGACAACGACGAATTCATCCCCACCCAGGCGAACGATATAATCTTGAGCGCGCAAACGTGAACGAAGTCGCTGGGCCAGTTCCCTCAGGAGATGGTCACCAACTTCATGGCCGAACTGATCGTTGACCGGTTTGAAATCATCCAGATCCATCATGCCGAGCGCCAGTACCCGATCGTCGTTGTGGGCCCGCGCAAGTGCTTGAGGCAAATATTGCTCCAGGGCGAAGCGGTTGGGCAGATCGGTCAGCCGATCGTGTCGGGCGCGATAAGCCTCTTCGGACTGGAGCGTAACAAGACGCTGTTTGTTGTCCAATTCATCCAGGCCACGCCCAAGTAGTTCGGCCACCCGCTCACACAGCTCGACGGTTTGAGGATCGAATATGTCATGCTCCTCACAGACAAATCCAATGACTGCCCACATCTCACCGCCTCGCCTTACGGGTGTGACCAGTGCAGAATGCCACCGATGCGCTCTGAGAAACGGGTGGTATTCAGCCAGGCCTGCGTTCCCCAGCAAATCATTTTCAATTGCCGTTTTCTGCGTCAGCCATGCCCGCACGATGAGCTGATCCCGCGCACTTTCGGCAACCACTGAGATGACATCTGGCAACTCTTGGGCGCCACTGCCGGTAGAAGCGAGGACATCCATGACGCCATCGGCATTTGGCTTTCTCAAGTAGATGGCATTAAAAGGGGTTTCTTGAACCAGCTTTTCGCAGGTACCCACGAGCATATCGGGCACTGTTTGCGCGCGCAGCACCACGTCTGCCTGCTGCATGAGCGCACGATACAACCCTTGCAGGCGCATGAACTGGTTGCGCTGCCGGATGATCTGCAAGCCACGCTCGATGCTCAGTACGAGGTTATCAAAAAAAGAAATAGCGTCCTGATCGAGGATGTCTTCACTATGACCGCATATCGTAAGAACAGCCGAAAGTGCACTGCCGATATGGATTGGCAAGGAGACGATGCTCCGTGCAGCAGGCCCGCTGCCACTACAGTCTGTCGGTGGAAGCTCATATGAAAGGAACAGGGTTTGATTTTCACGCCAGCAGCGCTGGGCCGGATGCTCTTTCCCCAATTGGCTGGAAGCCAACGGCTGCTCACCCTGAATGGGGAGGCAATCCGAATGCCAATTCAACTCGCCTGAGGTTGCCAGAACAGTAAAACCGCCCCCGCCCGGCTGCGGCGAACCGATCCAGGCCAGTTTCAGTGCTTTGTTCTGACTCAGGACGCGGCAGACGAATTCGTACAAATCATGGTCTGAGATGTGCTGCATGGTGGCCGGATCGGCACTGAACTGATTGAGCTCGGCCATCATCTCCCGAAAACCGGCGATACGGTGCAGACGTTGTGCCTGCG
>NCKC01000101.1 GCA_002282715.1 Halothiobacillus sp. 15-55-196
CTGAGATGTGCTGCATGGTGGCCGGATCGGCACTGAACTGATTGAGCTCGGCCATCATCTCCCGAAAACCGGCGATACGGTGCAGACGTTGTGCCTGCGTTTCACGCTCGGACGCATCCAGAACAGTCCAGACGCTATGCTCGCCCTCGTTATCGGTAAACATTCGACCCGAGACATCACATTGCACCAATTGCCTATCCCGACGCACACAAACCATCGATTGCCGTTGCACGACCTGTGATTTGCTCATTTTGGAAAAGGCTTTGTCGAGACGCGCATATTCAATATCGCTGGCAAAAAAATCCCGAACCGGCATCCCCACCATGTCATCAAGGCTGTAACCGAACATGTGCGCTGCTTGGTGGTTACAGCTTTTGATCACCCGACCCTGTACCAGAAAAACACCAACCAACGCGTTGTTGAACAGGGCATTTTGCTGCTTCTGGGCATCCAGCCGATCCAGCCCGCGCGATATGCTCAAGGCCAGCTCTCGAAGCACATCCTGCAGTGGACCATCAAAGACATCGGGTTCTGCGTGATAAACGGCCAGCACGGCGAACATTTTACCGCCGCGTAAAACAGGCAATGTGGCGGTTGCCTTCAACCCGAATTGACGCGCCCTCGCCTGCCACGGCTGCAAAAACTCGGAATGTTCGAAAGAAGTATTGAAATAGGCTTGTTCCGAACGCCAGGTTCGACCCATCGTACCCTGCCCTTCCGGCAAATCGGGGTCGGCTGAAATGTACAAACCGTCGGTATAGCCGGTCGCCCCTGAGGCGGCCAGGATGCGGAATCGGAGGGTTTCATCGGGGCGCGCGAGCAAAACCAGCTTCAGATGGGCGTAGCGCACGGCAAGATCACAGAGCGGTTGCAACAGTTCTCGCTCGCTCTCGGCCGAAACGATCTTCTGGTTCACCTTCGCCAACATGTGATTGAAATCGATCAAGCGGCTTTTCTGATCGGTCAACCGCTGGCTTTGCCTCATCTGATACTCGTGATGCAGCAGGGCACTGACAAGCGTCGCCGCAAACTGAAGCAGCAGGATATCGTCATCCGTAGGCACATCCGAAACCATACCGGACAAGGCAAAGGTGCCCAGCAACCGATCATTATGGAACAGAGGTAAAGACCAGCAGGAACGAAGATGCCATTGCTGCGCCAGCGGGCGCAAATCATCCCAACGACTGTCCGTTTCGATATCGGACACCAAGGCGGGTACTCCGGAATGAGCCGCGCTGCCACATGAACCGGCATGCGCACCGGGCGTCAAGCCATCGAGCTGATCAATAAGCCCCTGAGGTGCGCTGGGTGCGGCAAACACGTGCAGCCTTTCGTCGCCGTCGCCCGCCCACATGACGCTGGCGATTCTTCCCGGGCGCATCTGCTCTATCCGAAGACAAATACGCGCCGCAAGATCCTTCGGCGACTGGCCAGCCACAAGGTCCCGCAGAACGGATGTGGACAGATCGAGAAAAGTGTCTGCAGGGCTAGTCATGAATCAGGACGATTCCTTGTTATCAATGCGCCGAGCGACTTAATTCGCGGCACAATCGGACTTATGTGATCTTCATTCTAAGGCCAGAAGATCAGCTAAATCGCATCATCATAACCAATTTACATACTCAGGCACTCAATTTGCGCCAGCCATTCCCTCTTCCGAAAAAACCCTCGGGAATACAGTGCCGAAAACAAACCCAAAATTATGGATAATCCTGTCGTGTCGGGCGAATCATCAACTCGTTAATGTGGATGTGCGGCGGCTGGGCCACAACGAAATCAATCGCATTGGCGATATCCGCTCCGTACAGCAATGGCCCGAAATCCGTATTGAATTTATCCACCAGATGATCGTCGTAGCCTGCGGCATCCTGAAATCCACTCACAACGATGCCCGGCTCAATCACCGTCACACGGACACCTTTCTTGCCCACCTCACGCCGCAATCCTTCGGCCAGCGACTGCACGGCGAACTTGGTCGAGCCATAGACGGCACTGAACGGTGAAATGTTGCGCCCAACGACCGAACCGATCACAACGATATCAGCCGCCTGTCGAGGGAAATCTGCGGCCTGCTTCTCAACCAGCGCCTGCGCGGCCTTCTGCATCAACAACGCAGCACCCAACACATTGAGCTTGAGCACTTGTTCGTACTCCGCCAGATCGACTTCGGTCATCAATCCGCCCAGTCCACGCCCTGCATTGACCACCACAATATCCGCCGGGCGCGCGAAATAAGCTTGGGCGGCATCCAGAAGCTGATCGATCACCGACGCTTCTCCCGCATCGCCCGCCACGCCAAAAAAGGCATCGCCCAATTCGACAGCGAGCGCCTCAAGCTTCTCGGCACTGCGCGCATTGCCAATCACCCCGTAACCACTCTGGACAAATTTCCTGACCGTCGCTTCACCAATCCCCGACGTGGCACCGGTTACGATGGCAACGCGTGAAAAGCGGGATGAATCTTGGGAAACGCCTTGGGTCGATGTATTTTGCTGGGACATATCAATTCCTCAGTTAGTTGAAGGAGAAACCACAGAGCC